>NZ_JBANAZ010000106.1:0-23008 GCF_059803455.1 Bradyrhizobium sp. UFLA05-108
TCTCGCGTTGAATCTCCTTCAATATGCGATTCTCACCCAGCTTGGTCCGTGGATTTCTGACTCAGTAAGATTAGTGCTCGGCTGCGATGGTGGCCCAGCAGGTGATCGCGCTGCAGACCGAGCTCCAGCGGCCAAAACCCTTGTAGATCTGGGCTGCGACCTGCTCCTGCTGCTTCAGTGTGCCCTCGGCCTTGATCTGCGGGTCGGAGACGTTGCGGATCGCAAGCCAGCGCGGTGCCTTCGCGCCCATGTCCTTGGCGACGAGGCCCAGGATCGCATCGCCCATCTCGGAGACGTCGCCGAGGCCTTGGAGATGGAAATGATCGTCCGAGGTATCGAAGCCGAAGAAATCGGTGGTGACCACCGACGAGCTCAATCCGCTCGGCTTCACCACGAAGATTTTCGGTGGCCGCGTATTGTCCTTCGGCAGTTGCCCGGCATTGGCCTTGAACAGCGTCCTGGCCTCTGCAAAGCGCGTCGTCTTCGCCGACTTGCTCGAGAAATGCTCCTGCGCGAATGGCTGCTTCTTGAATTTCGACATGCAGTCGAAGCGAACGATCGGGCTGACGATGACGTCGCCGACCTCGACCTCCTTGCCGATGCCGCCGGCGGTTCCCGTGGTGATGACGAGCGAGGGCTGCACCTCCTGGATGATCTGGCGCCACACGTCGATGTTCGGCAGTTGCGGGCCGTCCTGCGACATGTGCGAATCGGACTTGAAGATCACGACCTTCTTCTTGCCGATCATCGTGGTCCAGTAGGTGCCGAGCCGCTTCAGCTCCATGGCCGGGCAGCCATTGCGCATCTTCTTCGAGATGGTTGCGAAATTGTGCTTGTAGGGCAGGTAGTCGTTGCGGGAGTCCTTGCCCGGCGTCAGCACGCGGCTCAGCGCATGGCCCTCGTCGACGGTCCAGGTCACCACCAGCACGTCACCGCGCGGCAACGGGCTGTTGCCGTTGCCCCTCGGCTTCGGCCCGGTCTGCGGCGCGAGCCCTTTCGGCCAGGGAATGTCGGTGAAGCGCGACAGGCCGGTCGCGGTAGAGAACGCCATGAACTCGCGGCCTGCGGGCGATTCCGAATCGAAATCGATGATCTCGCGCTGAAAATCTTCCGGCGAAACTTTTGCCGACCGCTTCACCGCTGCATCCGCCAGGCGCTTGACCGCATAGGTCGCGCGCGGCGGCGGTGTCGTGATCGGATCGAAACCCAGATTTCTCTGAACCCATTTGCGGTCAGCCAGCATCGCTAAACTCCTGCGCCAAATGATTTGACAGTATCTTCCATTGGTCGGCCAAGCGGACCGACGGTTGCAATTTTAAATCGAGTTCGCCGATCTCAATTGGTCCGAGCCACTGACCAATTCTGTTCCGGATTGAAGCTGTCGATGTTTTGATCGGTAAGACAAAGGTTTTCGTGAAAAATATCGTCCGGCATCTGAACCAAATTCGATCTCAGATTACACCTATAGTTGAATACCGGCAATCGCCCTTCCAATCACAAGCGGAGGAAGTCATGGCAGGCACGATGAAACGCGTGGTACTGGCGAACAGCGCACGGAAGTTGCCGAAGGGGGCCAAGCTGATCGGCGCGGCCGATCCCAAGCAGGAGATTGAGATCAGCGTCCGCCTGCGCGCCAAGCGCTCCGACGACGAGACCGTGATGGCGCTGGGTGCACAACTGCCGCGTGAGCGACAATATTTTTCTCGCGCCCAATTTGCCGAGCAGATGGGCGCCGATCCCGCCGACGTCTCCAAGATCGACAATTTTGCGCATCACCACGACCTCAACGTCAAGAGCGTGCATCTGGCCTCGCGCACGGTGAAGCTGACCGGCACGGTGAAGGCACTCAGCGCGGCCTTCGGCGTCAAGCTCAACAAGGTCAAGCACGAGGGTGCGACCTATCGGATGCGCAAGGGCAGCGTGCAGATTCCGGCCGAGCTCGAGGGTATCGTCATTGGCGTGCACGGGCTGGACAATCGTCCGGTCGCGCGTCCGCACTTCCGGCACAAGCGGATCGGACGGGCGGCGATCGCGCACGCGGCGCAGAGCCGCAGCTTCTCGGTCGAGCAGATCGCCCAGCTCTACAACTTCCCGGACGGCGAGACTGGCGCCGGCCAGTGCATCGCCATCATCGAGCTCAACGACATCGACCAGAAGGGCAAGCCGACAGGAGCCGGTTACAAGACCTCGGACCTGAAGACGTTCTTCAAGAAGGCGGGAATCCCGATGCCGCAGATCGCGCCGGCGAGCGTCGATGGCGGCGCCAACAAGCCCGGCCATTCCGATGCCGATGGCGAGGTCGTGCTCGATATCGAGGTTGCGGGCGCCATCGCGCCCGGGGCCAAGATCGTGGTCTATTTCGCGCCCAACACCACCAACGGCTTCATCGATGCGGTGAAAGCCGCGGTCCACGACAGCGCGCGAAAGCCGTCTGTGATCTCGATCAGCTGGGGCGGCCCCGAAGATCCGGAAAACTCACAGCAGTTCCTCGACGGTCTGAATGAAGCGATCCGCGACGCGGCGGCGATGGGTGTCACCGTCTGTGTCGCCTCCGGCGACAACGGCTCGGCCGACATGGGTTCGGACTGGGACGGCAAGCCGCATGCGGATTTCCCGGCGTCGAGCCCGTTTGCGCTGGCCTGCGGCGGCACCAATCTCAAGGCGCCGAACGGCCAGATCCAGGAGGTGGTCTGGAACGGTGGGCCGCAAGATGGCGCGGGGGGCGGCGGCGTCAGCGTCGTATTCGCCCAGCCGAAATACCAGGCCAACGCCCATGTCCCGAAATCGCCGGCGCGTCACAGCGGGCGCGGAGTGCCCGACGTCGCGGGCGACGCCGATCCGGCCACCGGCTATCAGATCTTCCTCAACGGCGCCGGTGCCACGATCGGCGGCACCAGCGCGGTGGCGCCACTGATGGCCGGGTTGATCGCGCGGATCAATGAGGCGACGACCAGGAAGTTCGGCAAGACGGTCGGCTTCATCAATCCGCTGATCTACGCAGCCGGCGCGCAAGGCGCGTTCCGCGACATCACCAGCGGCAACAACGACATCACCGGTCAGTTGCGCGGCATGTACAAGGCCGGCCCCGGTTGGGACGCCTGCTCCGGTCTCGGCGTTCCCAACGGTACGGCCTTGCAGGATCTCTTGGCGGCGTGATTCACGCTTGTTTTGAGACGCGTCTGCTCCGAGGGCCGAGAGCTGGTGCGTTTGCCTCAGCTCTCGCGTCCCGGACGCGACGCAGAGCCGGGACCCATCTCACCCCGGGCTGTGGGCCCCGGCTCTGCAGCGCACCGCTGAAGGAGCGCTGCGCCGCGTCCGGGGCAGGAGAATCTCGCTATGAGCCATGCTTATGCGCGTGCTTGCGCGGCTTCGCCTTCCCTTCGCCCGTCGGGATCATCACCACGCGGCCGTAGCGCACGCCGCGTTCGGCGATGATGTGGTCGGCGAAATGCTTGACCTCGTCGGCGGATCCCCTCAGCGCCGTCATCTCCATGCAATTGTCGTCGTCGAGATGGACGTGCAGCGTGGCGAGCGCGAGGTCGTGATGGCCGTGGAATTCCTGCACCAGGCGTTTGGAGAGATCGCGCGCCGCGTGGTCGTAGACATAGACGAGGCCGGCAACGCAGGGACCGGTCTGCGCGGTGTCCTCCGCCGTCTGCTGCAACCCCGCCCTGGCGAGGTCGCGGATGATCTCCGAGCGGTTCTGGTAGCCGCGCGCCACGGCCGCCGCATCGATCTCCGCCAGCAAATCGTCCTCGATCGTGATCGTCACCCGCTGCATGGAACGCTCCCCGCGCGCCGCGCGATGTCACGCGGCATCAACGAAACCGTTCTACACGGATTTCGCAGGCGTCACAGCCGTGTTGCTCGAAGCCGGAGCGCGTTGCCGACGACGCTGACCGACGACAGCGCCATCGCGGCGGCCGCGATGATCGGCGACAGCAGGATGCCGAAGGCCGGATAGAGGATGCCGGCCGCGATCGGGATGCCGGCCGCGTTGTAGATGAAGGCGAAGAACAGGTTTTGCCGGATGTTGCGCATCGTCGCCTGCGACAGTTTTCGCGCGCGCACGATGCCGGTGAGATCGCCTTTGAGCAGGGTGACGCCGGCGCTTTCCATGGCCACGTCCGTGCCCGTGCCCATGGCGATGCCGACCTCGGCCGCGGCCAGCGCCGGGGCATCGTTGACGCCGTCGCCGGCCATCGCGACGGTGCGCCCGGATGTCTGAAGCCTGGTCACGACCGCGCTCTTCTGATCCGGCAGCACCTCGGCTTCGACGTCGGCGATGCCGAGCCTGCGCGCGACGGCCTCGGCCGTGGTGCGGTTGTCGCCCGTCAGCATGATCACCTTGATGCCCTCGGCGGCGAGATCCTTCAGGGCCTGCGGCGTCGTCGCCTTGACCGGATCTGCGATCGCGAACAGCCCGGCCAGCCTGCCATCGACCGCCATGTTGATGACGGTTGCGCCGTCCTGGCGCAGCCGCTCTGCTTCCGCATCGAGCGGCGTCGTGTCGATGCCGATCGAGCTTAGATATTTTGCGTTGCCGAGCACGATGGTCTTGCCGTCGACCTTGCCGGTCGCACCCTTGCCGGTCGGCGAATCGAACTGATCGACCGCGCCGAGTCCGAGCTGCTTCTCCGTTGCCGCGCGCAAAATCGCATCCGCCAGCGGATGCTCGCTGGCGCGCTCGACGCTTGCAGCGAGGCGGAGGAGATCGTCCTCGGCAAATCCGACAGCGGGGACGATCGCGACCACCTTCGGCTTGCCCTCGGTCAGCGTGCCCGTCTTGTCGACCACGAGCGTGTCGATCTCCTCCATCCGTTCCAGCGCTTCGGCGTTCTTGATCAAGACGCCTGCCTGAGCGCCGCGGCCGACGCCGACCATGATCGACATCGGTGTCGCGAGCCCGAGCGCGCAGGGGCAGGCGATGATGAGCACGCTGACGGCCGTCACTAGGCCGAAGGCGAGCCGCGGCTCCGGGCCGAACCAGGCCCATGCGGCAAAGGCAATGACGGCGACGGCGATCACCGTCGGCACGAACCAGCCTGCGACCTGGTCGGCGAGACGCTGGATCGGCGCGCGCGAGCGCTGGGCGTCGGCGACCATCTGCACGATCTGCGACAGCAGTGTCTCGCGCCCGACCATCTCGGCGCGCATGATGAAGCTGCCGGACTGGTTAAGTGTCCCCGCGATGACCTTTGCGCCGGCCTCCTTGGCGACCGGCATGGATTCGCCGGTGACGAGGGATTCATCGAGCGCGGAACGCCCCTCCAGCAGAACGCCGTCGACCGGCACCTTCTCGCCGGGGCGGACGCGCAAGCGGTCGCCGGCATGAAGCGTGTCGATCTCGACCTCGTGCTCGCCGCCGTCGGCGTCGATGCGCCGTGCGGTCTTCGGCGCAAGCTGCAGCAGCGCCTTGATCGCGCCCGACGTCGCGTCGCGGGCGCGCAGCTCCAATACCTGGCCGAGCAGCACCAGCACTGTGATGACAGCGGCCGCTTCGAAATAGACCGCGACCGCGCCGTCGTGCCCCCTGAAGTTTGCCGGAAAGATCTGCGGCGCCAGCGTCCCGAACAGGCTGTAGACGTAAGCGACAACCGTGCCGATCGCGATCAGCGTGAACATGTTGAGGTTGCGCGTGACCAGCGATTGCCAGCCGCGCACGAAGAACGGCCAGCCGGCCCACAGCACGACGGGTGTGGCGAACACGAGCTGGATCCAGTTCGAGAGCGTCGGATCAATCCAGTTGTGCGGGCCGGCGAGGTGGCCGCCCATCTCCAGCACGACCGCCGGCAGCACCAGCGCGCCGCCGATCCAGAATCGCCGCGTCATGTCGGCAAGCTCCGGATTGGGGCCGGTGTCGAGGCTCGCCACTTCCGGCTCCAGCGCCATGCCGCAGGTCGGGCAGCTTCCGGGACCGACCTGGCGGATCTCGGGATGCATCGGGCAGGTATAGATGGTGCCCGCAGGCATCTTGGGGTCGCTCGCCTTTTGCTCTTCCGTTCCCTTGGCGAGATATTTGGCGGGATCGGCCGCGAATTTGGTGCGGCAGCCGGCGGAGCAGAAATGGAAGGTCTCGCCGTGATGTTCGAAGCGGTGCTTCGATGTCGCGGGATCGACCGTCATGCCGCAAACGGGGTCGCGGACCTTGTCGCTGGACGCAGCGTGATGGTGATGGGCGTGGCCGGAATGATCGCCATGGCCGCTGCAGCAGGATGATGCCGCGGGCATTTTCACTGGCGGGGCAGCCTTGGCGGAACAACCGCATCCGGTGTGGTTAGCGGTTGCGTCGACCCGTTTGTGTTCGGCTTCGTCCATTCCAGCGCTCCGGCCTTGGTTCCGGTCTTGGCTCGGTCTTGGCTCCGGCCTTGCAACCCATACCCGGTAGGGGTATATAGACGTCATGCGCAAGGACATCAAGGCATCCGTCGGTAAACGTCTCGGCCGGATCGAAGGGCAGGTCCGCGGCCTCTCCAAGATGGTCGAGGAGGACCGCTACTGCATCGATATCGTGACGCAGATTTCCGCCGTGCGCGCCGCGCTGCGCCGGGTCGAGGAGGAGATCCTGAAAGACCACGTCGCCCACTGCGTCGAACACGCGATCTCGAGCGGGAGCAAGACGGATCAGCGGGAAAAGATCGCGGAGCTGATGGCGGTTATCAGCCGCGCGGAACGGTAGCGGTCGCCACACGCTCAACCGTCATCGCCCGGCTTGACCGGGCGATCCAGTACTCCGAGAGGTTCGTTATGAATCGATGAGCCACGGCGTACTGGATTCCCCGCTTTCGCGGGGAATGACAGCGGTGAGAGGCCGAAGCGCTTCCCGCTACAGCGAGTCCCCAAGATACACATCCCCAGGCTTTCGCCAGGACGACCTCGGGGCTGGCACTACGCCGCGACATCGCGCGTCCGCGCGCGGCGCCTTGGGCGATACATGGCGATGCTCTTCAAAAACGGAAAGCGTTCCCTGACGGAAACGCGCGCGGCGGTGACGGCCTTGGCCGCACTCACTTCTTGAGCCGGAACTTCAGCCGGCGTTTCTTCGTCAAGCGCTTCAGGAACGAGCGGCGGCGAACGGAGCGTTTCTGGAAACACACTGAAAGTGCCCGCTACCTCCTCGAGCGGCTTCTGCTTGTCGGCCCAGTGCAGGGTTGTGTAGTCGAAGCCGTGCACGATGGTGGGTTTGACGACCTCGAAATAGGGCGAGATGTCGAAGTCGCGGGGCATGTAGAGCGAGGAATCGCGGATATGGAGGATCTCGCGGCGCGCCTGCCGGCTGCCGGCCTTGGTGATCTTGGGCAGGATCGGATAGCGCACGGCATCGAAGGCCTGCGCGATCAGCGCCGAGCAGATGATCTTGGTCGGATCGCCCGAGCCAATCGCGATCATGCGCCGCCGCCAACGCTGCGGGATCGGCAGCGGAAACAGAAAGCGCATCAGGTCCAGGATGTTCTTGGTGTCGTAGCCGAAGCCGATGCGGTTGATTGCGTAGCGGCAGACGGTGGTACGGTCCTCGTAGGACAGTCCCACCGGACGGCACAGCCTTGTGTGATACGGATAATATTTCGAGAGCGGAGCCGAGGTGACGCCTTCGCCGATATTGGCCTCGATCAGCACGTGCTGCTCGCCGTCGGACTCTTCGGCGCCCTCGACGGGGCCGACATAAAGCGCGGCATGCGACCAGGTCGACTGCGTGAGATATTTGATGATTCCGGAGATGCGGTTGTTGCCCTCGACCAGCAGGACGTCGCCGGGCTGGATGACGCCGCGAAGATGCTCGGGATCGCTCGGCGTGAACGGCTCGTAGCCCGGCACCTCCTTGGAGAGGTACGCGGCAATCAGCTTGCCGACTGAGTCTAGGACGGTCCCCATTGCGAGCTCCCCGCAGCCTTTTCCGGCTGCCTTTTTCCCTTCTCTATCATGGTCGATACGCGTTGCAATTTGGTTCATTGCGCACGGCGATCAAGTACGATTGATTCACCATGATGGTTGCCGCGCTGCGCCAGATACGGCAAGGTTCGCTAGCTGTTCCCGTTCGCTTCAAGTCCCCGGAAACCATGACATGACAATCACGCGCCGCAGCTTCCTCTCGGCGTCGGCGGCGTTCGCCGTAGCACCGACCCTGCGCGCGGCCGCCGCACCCCTGCCGCGCGAGGCTGACATCGTCGTGATCGGGGCCGGCGCGGCGGGCATCGCTGCAGCGCGGCGAGTGATGGCGGCCAATCGCAAGGTCGTGGTGGTGGAAGCGGCAAGCCAGATCGGCGGCCGCTGCATCACCGACAGCACCACGTTCGATACCGCATTCGATCGCGGCGCGCGCTGGATGCACAACCCCGACACCAACCCGATGATCCGCCTTGCGCGCAGCGTCGGGCTCGACGTGTCGCCGGCCCCCGCCGGCCAGAAGATGCGCATCGGCCGCCGCAACGCGCGCGCCGGCGAGACCGAGGAATTCCTGGCGGCACTGGTGCGCGCCAATCGCGCCATCGACGAGGCCTCGCGCGGCAAGCTCGACACCTCCTGCGCGTCGGTGCTGCCAAAGGACCTCGGCGACTGGGCGGCTACGGCCGAATTCCTGCTGGGCGCGAATTTCGCCGGCAAGGACCTCAAGGAGCTCTCGGTCATCGACAAGGCGCGTGCGCAGGACCGCAACGCAGCGATCGCCTGCAAGCAGGGCCTGGGCACGCTGATCGCCAAGCTCGGCGAGCAGGCGCCGGTTGCGCTGTC
Organism: Bradyrhizobium sp. UFLA05-108; assembly: GCF_059803455.1. Classification (NCBI taxonomy): domain Bacteria; kingdom Pseudomonadati; phylum Pseudomonadota; class Alphaproteobacteria; order Hyphomicrobiales; family Nitrobacteraceae; genus Bradyrhizobium; species Bradyrhizobium sp. UFLA05-108. Next base: position 8,728 of record NZ_JBANAZ010000106.1, read on the forward strand.
GACGCCGGCAAGCCGCATCCTCTGGAGCAATCGCGACGTCAGCGTCGAGACGCCGGCCGGCAAGATCGTCGCGCGCGCCGCCATCATCACCGTCTCGACCAACGTGCTCACGGCTGGCGCGATCAAGTTCGCGCCCGATATCCCCAAGCGCACGCTCGACGCAGCCTCAAAGCTCAGCCTCGGCAGCTACGATCACATCGTGTTGCAGCTGCCCGGCAATCCGCTCGGGCTCGCGCGCGACGACATCCTGATCGAGCAGAGCAATTCGACCCGCACCGCGCTCTTGTTCGCCAATATCGGCGGCTCCTCGCTGTGCTCGATCGACGTCGGCGGCTCCTTCGGCCGCGACCTGTCGGAGCAGGGCGAGCAGGCGATGGCCGCATTCGCGAGGGACTGGCTGACAAAGCTGTTCGGTAGCGAGGCCACTGCGGGTATCAAGAAGGTCAGCGCGACGCGCTGGAATGCCTCGCCATTCGTGATGGGCGCAATGTCGGCCTCCGCGCCCGGCGGCCAGCTCTCGCGAAAGATCCTGACCGAGCCGATCGGTTGCATCTATCTCGCCGGCGAAGCCACGCACGACACGCTCTGGGGCACCGTCGATGGCGCCTGGGAGAGCGGCGAGCGCGCCGCCGAAGCCGCGCTGCGCCGCATCGGCGCGCTCAGGGATGAGCCGGCCGAGGTGCCGACGCAATCGACGAAGCGGAGGCAAAAACGTTAGACGTCGTCCCGGACAAGCGCCTCAATCTCAGCTCGTCGTCCCGGCCTTCGCTGGGACGACTCGCGAAGAGAGCTACCGTAAAATCCCATCCAGCGCCGGCAGGCCGAAAATGACGGCCATTGCAATCAGCATGTAGCAGATCGCGCGGAAAACCTTTTCGCTAGCACGCCCGAACAATGATGCGCCGAAGGCGACGCCGGCCGCATAGACCGGCCCCACCACGAGCGAGAGCAGGAGCGCATCGCGCGTGATCAGGCCGCTCGTTGCGTAGCTCGCCATGGAGAAGAGATCCGAGGCGCCGAAGAACAGCACGATGTTGGCGCGGGCGACCGTCGCCACGATGGGACGGCCGAGCCAGTGGCCGACGATCGGCGGGCCGCCGGTCTGGGCCAGGCCACTACAGAAACCCGAGAGGCCGCCGATGCCGACCGAAAGCCAGGCGTGATCCTTGCCGCGATAGCGCCAGCCCGACAGCAGGAGAATCAGCAGCGCCGCGACGAAGCAGGAGATGATCCAGCGCGTCGTTACGGGGTCGAGCACGCTGAGGAAATAGGTGCCGATGGGCACGCCGATCAACGCGCCCAGCACGATCACGGCAGTCGCCTTGCGGTCGGCCTTGCGCCAGGCATCCGGCAGCAACGGCGCGGCGGCGACGAAATCGATGATGAGGAGCAGGGCGGCGACGAGTCGCGGCGGCGCGACGCTGCTGGCGAGCGGCATGAAGATCAGCGCCGAGCCGAAGCCCGAGAAGCCGCGCGCGGTGCTCGAGACGAAGGCGACGGCGCAAAGCGCCATCGCAGTGGCGAGACTGACATCCCTGGGGAGGAAGTCGGAAAGACTCATCCCCGAAGAGTGCCGCCGGTCTTCTTCGTCACCTCGGCGACGATCTTCGCCGCAACCGCCTCGATCTCCTGGTCGGTCAGCGTCTTCTCGCGCGGTTGGATCGTCACGGCAATCGCGATCGACTTCTTGCCGTCGTCGATGCCCTTGCCCTCATAGACGTCGAAGACGTTCACGGCGGTGATCAGCTTCTTGTCGACGCCCTGCGCGGTGCGCACGATGTCAGCAGCTTTCACGCTGCGATCGACGATGAAGGCGAAGTCGCGCGAGACCGGCTGGAACGCCGACAGCTCGATCACGGGCTTGGCTCGCGTCGGCTTCTTCTTGGCCTCGGGAATGCGGTCGAGGATCACCTCGAACGCCATCACGGGGCGGTCGGCGCCGAGTGCTTCCAGCGCGCGTGGGTGCATCTCGCCGAAATAGCCGAGCACGTTCTGCGGGCCGATCTGAATCGTGCCGGAGCGGCCGGGGTGCAGCCATTTTGGTCCCCCCGCGACGATCTGCAGCGCCTGCATCGGCGCGCCGGCCGCAGCTAGCACCGCCAGCGCATCGGCCTTGGCATCGAGCGCGTCGGCTGCGGCAGAGCCGGACCAGTGACGCCCCAGACCTTCCGATGATGCAAAGCCGCGACGAACGCCCGACGCCGCCATGAACTGATCCTGCGGACGATCACCTTTGAAGAGCTGGCCGACCTCGAACAGCGCGACATCGCCAAAGCCGCGATCGGCATTGGCCTGCGCCGCGGCGATCAGGCCTGGTAGCAGGCTGGGCCGCATGTCGGAGAGATCGGATGCGATCGGGTTGGCGAGCTCGAGCTCGCGCTGACCGCCGCCGAACAGTTCGGCCGCCGGCTTGGCGATGAACGACCACGTCACCGCCTCGACCATGCCACGGGTCGCGAGCGCGCGCCTGGCGCGACGCGTGCGGAGCTGGAGCGGCGTCAGCACGGGCTTGCGCGCGTCCTCGCCGCGCTCGAACGGCGTCTCCGGCACCTTGTCGACGCCATAGATGCGGATGATCTCCTCGACGATGTCGGCCTTGCCGTGCACGTCGGAGCGCCAGGACGGCACTGCGACCTTCACGGTCGGACCCGCGCCCGCCATCATGAAACCGAGATGGGTGAGAATCCGCTTCATCTCGACCTGCGGCACCTCGATGCCCGAGAGACGCTTGACCTCGGACAGCGGGAACTCGATCACGCGGTCATCGCCGAAGGCCTTGCCGGTCACGAACGTCTCCGACGGCGCGCCGCCGCACATCTCCATCACGAGCTTCGTCGCGAGCTCCAGCCCTGGCACCATGAAGGCCGGATCGACGCCGCGTTCGAAGCGGTAGCGCGCGTCCGAATTGATGCCGAGCTTGCGGCCGGTCTGCGCGATGTTGATCTCGTTCCACAGCGCCGATTCGATCAGCACGTCGGTGGTGTTCTCGTCGCAGCCCGAGGCTTCGCCGCCCATGATGCCGGCGAGCGATTCAACGCCGTTCTGGTCCGCGATCACGCAGATGTTGGAGTCGAGATTGTAGGTGCGGCCGTCGAGCGCGAGCAGGGTTTCGCCGTCGCGCGCGCGGCGCACGACGAGATTGCCCGTCACCTTCCTGGCGTCGAACACGTGCAGCGGACGCGCGCGGTCGAAGGTCATGAAGTTGGTGATGTCGACCAGCGCGTTGATCGGACGCAGCCCGATCGCGGTCAGCCGCTTCTGCAGCCATTCCGGCGAGGGGCCGTTCTTCACCCCGCGCACCAGCCGCAGCGCAAAGCCCGGGCACAGCGAGGTGTCCTCGACCGTCACCTTCACCGGGCAGGGGAATTCGCCCTTCACGGGTCTGATGGTGGGGTCCTTGAACTTGCCCATGTCGGCGGCGGCAAGGTCGCGCGCGATGCCGTGCACGCCGGTGCAGTCCTGCCGGTTCGGCGTCAAATTGATCTCGATCACGGGATCGCCGAGGCCCGCCCATTCGGCATAGCCCGCGCCGATCGGCGCGTCCGCCGGCAATTCCATGATGCCGTCGTGATCATTGGAGATCTGCAGCTCGGCCGCCGAGCACAGCATGCCGCGGCTCTCGACGCCGCGGATGGTCCCGATGCCGAGCGTGATGTCCTTGCCGGGAATGTAGGTGCCGGGGGCCGAGAACACGCTGACGAGCCCGGTGCGCGCATTCGGCGCACCGCACACGACCTGCACCGGCGCACCGCCGTCACCCGTGTCGACCATGCAGACGCGCAGGCGGTCGGCATTCGGATGCTGCACGGCGGAAATCACCTTCGCGATCGTAAAGGGCTTCAGCGCCTTCGCCTTGTCCTCGATGTTCTCGACCTCGAGCCCGATCATGGTGAGCTTCTCGGCGAGCTTGTCGAGCGTCTCGTCGGTGTCGAGATGATCCTTCAGCCAGGAGAGAGTGAATTTCATGGCTGGTTTTTCTCCACGGGAACGGTCTGCTCCCTCTCCCGCTTGCGGGGGAGGGTGGGGGTGGGGGCTCTCTCCGCGATGGTAGTCGCGATTGTTGAGAGAACGCCGCCGCGATTTGTCATCACATCGTGATTGCTGAAGCGGAGCACCTTGAAGCCTTTGGCTTCGATGACCACCGAGCGGCGCGCGTCAGCACGTTCTCCTTCATCGGAGAAATGCTGGCCGCCATCGAGCTCGATGACGAGCTTGGCCGCATGGCAGATGAAATCGGCGACGGAGCGTTCGATCGGCACCTGACGTCGGAAGCTTGCGCCATTCAATCGGCCAGCGCGCAGCTCCGACCAGAGGATCCGCTTGGCATCGGTCGAGTTGCGCCTCAGCGCGCGAGCATTTGCGCGCAGCTTGGCCGATATCTTCCAGTCCGGGTGTTCAGGATCAACCATCGGCAACCCCACCGTGGAGCAACCCTCACCCCAGCCCTCCCCCGCAAGCGGGGGAGGGAGTCCGACCTGTTGAGCGGGCAGAGAATACGTATCCATGAGATCGACGTTGCAAGCGCGGTCTATCCATTCCCTCCCCCGCTTGCGGGGGAGGGGCAGGGAGAGGGCTCTCTCCACGACGGGAACGGTGAGAGTCTTCGTGAGCCCATATGAACACGCAAGCATCACGTGCTCAGCCCTCCCGCCAAGGTCGGCACCTCGAGCGGCTTGAAGCCGTAGTGGGACAGCCAGCGGACGTCGCTGTCGAACAGCTGGCGCAGATCGGCGATGCCGTATTTCAGCATGGCGATGCGGTCGATGCCCATGCCCCAGGCAAAGCCCTGGTACTCGTCGGGATCGATGCCGCAGGCGCGCAGCACGTTCGGGTGCACCATGCCGCAGCCCAAAATCTCCAGCCAGTCCTCGCCCTCGCCGAAGCGGATCTCGCCCTTGTCGCGGCGGCACTGGATGTCGACTTCCAGCGACGGCTCCGTGAACGGGAAGAACGACGGGCGGAAGCGCATGTTGATGTGATCGACCTCGAAGAACGCCTTGCAGAACTCGTGCAGGATCCATTTGAGGTGGCCAAGATGCGAGCTCTTGTCGATCACCAGCCCTTCGACCTGGTGGAACTGCGGCGTGTGGGTCGCATCCGAATCGATGCGGTAGGTGCGGCCGGGGCAGATCACGCGGATCGGCGGCTTCTGGCTCAGCATGGTGCGTACCTGCACCGGCGAGGTGTGGGTGCGAAGCAGCATGCGTGAGCCGTCCTCCTTCGGATGGAAGAAGAAGGTGTCGTGCATCTCGCGCGCCGGATGGCCGACCGGGAAGTTCAGCTTCGTGAAGTTGTAGTCGTCGGTCTCGACATCGGGACCTTCGGCGACCGAAAAGCCCATGTCGGCGAAGATCGTGGTCAGCTCGTCCCAGACCTGGCTCAGCGGGTGGATGCGGCCGGCCTCAGTCGCAGGCTCGCGCAGCGGCAGGGTGACGTCGATGGTCTCGGCGGCAAGCCGTGCATCGAGCGCCGCCGACTTCAGGACCTCGCGCCGGGCGGCGAGCGCCTGGCCGACCTTGTCCTTGGCCTGGTTGATCGCCGCGCCTTGCGTCTTGCGCTCATCGGGCGACATTTTTCCGAGCGTGGCAAGCAGCGCGGAGATCGAACCCTTCTTGCCGAGCGCAGCGACGCGGACGGCTTCGAGAGCGGCCTCATCGTTGGCGGCCGCGACATCGGCGATGATCTGGGATTCGAGGTTGGCAAGATCGGTGCTGGTAAGATCGGTCATGGCAATCCCTTTTGGCCAGGATGCTCAGCCGATGCTCCTAGCCCGTCACACCCGGCGTTTCGCCGGGCATCCACGTCTGAGAAGTGTGCTTGCGCGAGAGATGACGGCCGGGACCCAAAGCGCGACAACGCGCCTCTGTCCGGGCCATCACAAGCTGAAAGCTGCGCAGAGCACAGTGGACGACGGCTTACGCCGTCAGCGCGGCAGTTGCCGCATTACGCCGCAAGGGCGGCCTTGGCCTTCTCGGCGATCGCCTGGAACGCGGCGGGCTCGCTGATCGCGAGATCCGACAGCACCTTGCGGTCCACGGTGATTCCGGACTTCGCCATGCCGTCGATAAATCGGCTGTAGGTCAGGCCGAACGGACGGACGGCAGCGTTGATGCGCTGGATCCAGAGCGCGCGGAAGGTGCGCTTCTTGCGCTTGCGGTCGCGGAAGGCGTACTGCGCGGCCTTCTCGACGGCCGGCTTGGCGGCGCGGATCGTGTTCTTGCGGCGGCCATAAAAACCCTTGGCGGCCTTGTAGACTTTCTTGTGCTTGGCGTGGGCGGTCACACCGCGTTTGACGCGAGACATGACAAAAATCCTTCAGAGATGACTTTGGTTTCGGAACGCCGCGGACAGTCGCGGCTCGGCTGAATTGATCGTGGACGCGATCAGGCGTTCGGCAAGAAGTACTTCTTGACGTTGTCGCCGTCGGTCTTGAACAGCACGCGGGTGCCGCGGAGCTGACGGATCTGCTTCTTCGTCCGCTTGATCATGCCGTGACGCTTGCCGCGCTGGGCGTGCATCACTTTGCCGGTAGCAGTCACCTTGAAGCGCTTTTTAGCGCCCGACTTGGTCTTCAACTTGGGCATTTGGCTCTCCTACTGGCCACAACAGGATACCGCCCGCGAAGGCGGCTGGCCGTCAAAAATGCTCGTTAGAGCGTTGATTGTGCTCAGGTTTTTACGAACTAGCGCGAAACCCGCACGGGCATCGCCACGGCAGCCCTTAAATCAGCCGGGCGATGAAGGCTGGGCTTATGGCAGAGACGAGGCCAATTGGCAATGATGAACCGCGGAAACGGGCTCGCCGACTATTTGACGTTGCCACTCTTATTGTCATGCCTTGCCGTCTGGAGGCCGACCAAAATGGCCCATTTTTCGCAGTCGCTTTCGTCTCGCGTTCTTCCGCGCCTTGGCACCCTCGCGCTTCTCGCCATGATCGGCGCTGCCGTCCTGCCGTCCACTGCCCATGCCCGGCTTGGCGGCTATGACGGGGTCTGGAACGTCACCTTCGCCACCACGCGTGGCAATTGCAGCTCCGGCTACATGGTCCCGTTCACGGTGACTGGCGGCCGCGTGACCTCGGCCGGCGGCGGCCGAGTGTCCGGCAGGGTCAACCGCGCCGGTTCCGTTGCGGTCCAGGTCTCGGTCGGCGCCTCCCATGCCAGCGGCGGCGGCCGGCTTGCAGGTAGGGGCGGTGCGGGCTCCTGGAATGGGATCATCTCCGGCGACCGCTGTAGCGGCACTTGGCAGGCGACGCGGACGTGAGCTGTCGCCGAGACGGCGTCTCGAAGGGTGGATCGCAGAAAAACAAAACGGCCCGCCAGATGGCTGACGGGCCGTTGACCTCATAAGAGCTAAATCCGGTTCAGCGCGGCGCCAGCACCATGACGACCTGGCGGCCCTCGAACCTGGCGTCCTGCTCGACCTTGGCGAGCTCGGCGACGTCGCTCTTGATCTTGTCCAAAAGCTTGGTGCCGATCTCCTGGTGCGCCATTTCGCGGCCGCGATAGCGCAGCGTGATCTTGACCTTGTCGCCCTCTTCGAAGAACCGCTGCATCGCGCGCATCTTCACGTCGTAATCGTGATCGTCGATCATCGGCCGGAGCTTGATCTCCTTGATCTCGACGGTCTTCTGGCGCTTGCGGGCTTCAGCGGCCTTTTTTTGGGCGGAATACTTGTACTTCCCGTAGTCCATAATCTTGCAGACGGGAGGGCTGGTATTCGGCGAAATCTCCACGAGATCCATGCCGGCTTCCTGGGCCATCTTGATGGCCATCATCGTCTCGACCGTGCCTTTGTTGTCACCGGTCTGGTCGATGAGCTGGATCTGCGCGTTGCGAATATCATCATTGATGCGCGGCCCGTCTTTGGCGGCAGGGGCCGGGGCTCTATTGGGACGACGAATGTTGGTTCTCCAAAGTTGTGAACGAAGCGGGTAGTCTGAAGGAAGATGCGTCTGCGGGCAAGCAAGTCACACCTGCCACGCCCGAAAAACCCTCAAATGCGAGGCATTTTGGTCACGCCCATCCGCACGCCGCTCGACATAGACACCTTGTCCCAGTTCCGCAAGCGTCCCAAAGGCCGATCCCGGCGTGTTGCGGGAGCACCGGTCAGCTCAAACCGCACAGCAAGAGTAAACGTTCCATGACGAATTCGACTGCCAACGAGGCTCCCACCTTCATCGATGTGGGCGAGGGCCCATCGCCACGGAAGATCGCGGTCCGCACCCGGTCGGGGAAGGGGCCAGGGAAGGAACCAGGGCTGTTCTGGCTCGGCGGTTTCAAGTCGGACATGCAGGGCACCAAGGCGGTGGCGCTGGACGATTGGGCGGCGGCGCATGGCCGCGCCTCGGTCCGGTTCGACTATTCCGGCCATGGCGAATCCGGCGGCGATTTTGCCGACGGCACCATCGGACGGTGGCTCGAGGAAAGCGTCGCGGTGTTCGAGCGCTTCTGCGCGGGGCCGCAAGTTCTGATCGGTTCCTCCATGGGCGGCTGGATGGCGCTGCTGCTCGCACGCGAGATCAGGAAGCGCGGCGGCAAGGCATCGCTGGCGGGGCTGGTGTTGATCGCACCGGCGCCTGATTTCACCGAAGAGCTAATGTGGAAGAATTTCCCGGCCGACGTGAAACAGGAGATCGAGACCAGGGGTCTCTGGCTCAGGCCGTCCGAATACGGTGACGGCTCGCCCTATCCGATCACGCGGAACCTGATCGAGGAGGGCCGCAACCATCGCGTGCTCGGCAGCGCCATCGATGTCGGCTGTCCCGTGCGCATCCTGCAGGGCGCCAAGGACCCGGACGTGCCGTGGCAACATGCCTTCGCACTGACGCACCGCCTGCCGGCCGACGATGTCGTGCTGACGCTGATCCAGGACGGCGATCACCGCCTGTCGCGCCCGCAGGACATCGCGCGCATCCTTGCCGCAGTCGCAGAGATCGGGTGAGGTGTTTCCAAGTCTAACAGCGTCATCACCCGCGAAAGCGAAAGCGGGTGATCCAGTACTCCGAGAAGCCTGCGATTGAACCGAGAGGCCGCGGCGTACTGGATGCCCCGCCTTCGCGGGGATGACGGAGAAGGGAGGAGAGGCCGATGACCATCACCGCAATGCTGCGCGCGTTCTGCGACGCGGTCGAGCAGCGCAACGGCAAGGCTTTTGCCGCTCTCTTCACCGAAGACGGCGTGTATCACGACGTGTTCTACGGCGCCTTCGCAGGCCGCGCCAAAATCGCCGAGATGATCGAAGACTGGTTCTATCGCACGGCAACCGATTTCCGCTGGGACATGCACGAGCCGGTGTCCGACGGCACGATGCTCTATGCCCGCTACACCTTCAGCTATCGCTCGACGTTGCCGGAGGCGAAGGGAGCGCGCGCCATGTTCGAGGGCGTCGCGATCATGAAGCTCAGGGACGACAGGATCGCGGAGTATCACGAGGTCGCCAACACCGCGCCGGCCCTCGTCGACCTGAATTTCGCGCCGGAGCGCATCGCGAAAATCATCGCCAAGCAGGGCGCGTCGCTGAAGGCGCTGCCGGAGATGAAGCGGCATCTGGCGTGAGTCTCTACATTCCGGGGCGCGACTTCCCTATGTGAGGGCAGCGCCACTCCCTCATTCCCTGCTCCGCAAGGGGGGAGGGAGCGCAGCAGCGTGCCCTCTACCGCTTCGACGGATTCGGCATCGGCTTGCGCTGTGCCAGTGCGGCCACCGTCGAGGTGCCGATCGGCCCCTGCTCGTCATAGAGCCAGCATTCGCCGATCGCGATGCCCTCGGCGGAGTGGTGGTTCACCACCTCGAAGCCGATCCATTCCGTCACCGGCAGGCGATGCAGATACACGGTGACGTCGCCGTTGATGAAGGCGAGCCCCTGATCGCCGGCATTGGCGAAGGGACTGGCGAAATCCGCAGCCACCGCGACGCGCGTGAACGGCGTCAGCGCAAAGCCGTCGACCAGCTCGCGCACCTCGCTCATCCAGAGTCGGCGCGGACCGAGCGAGCCCATATGGCCGACGATCGGGCGCGTCGTCCATTTGCCGTGCATGCCGAGGCGCGGATCGGTCGGCGGCGGAATCCCGGCAGGCTTGGGTGCATCCCAGTTCGGCGGCGACCAGATGTTGCCGTCCGGATTTTGCGTCCGGCGCAGGAGCTGGCACGAGGCGCGCGCCATGCTGACGCCGCCGGAGACAAAATCAGCTTCGACCACGCGGATGCGCAGGCCGTCGCGGACGAGCCGCGTGGTGATCTCGATCGGCTTGTCGATCGTCGGCAGGCGAAACATGTCGACCGTCAGCCGCGCCGGCACGAACTCGGGACCGCAATGGCGCTCCTCGATGCCGAAGGCGAGCAGGCCGACGATGACGCGCCCGTGCAGCGACTTCGGATCCCAGGGACCGTTGGCAACTTCCGTCGGATGGAATGTGTCGCCGGTGCGCGTGAAGAAGGGCGTGTTCGTCATGACGCGCGAGCTTGAAGGAACGCGTGGGGAAATCAAGGGTGGTGCTTCGTGGTCAGGAGCGGTGCGTGTTCTCCTCATTCTCCGCTGTCATCACCCGCGAAAGCGGGTGATCCAGTATTCCAGAGGCAGTGACGAATACGGAGAAGCCGCGGCGTACTGGATACCCCGCTTTCGCGGGGTATGACAGCGGAGGGTTAGGAAGCAGCTTGCCATTCCTCACGTACGCTGTCGTCGCCCTCGTCGATGAGTGCGCTTGCCTTCACCGCCGCAAACTGCTCGCGCGCCATCAACTGTCCCAGCGCCCACACCGCGGCCCCTCGCACCAGCGGGCTTGCATCGTCCAGCAACCGCCGCGCCTCCTCCGCCAATGTCACATCGCCGGAGTTGCCGATCGCGATCAGCACGTTGCGCAGGAAGCGGTTGCGGCCGATGCGCTTCACGGGTGACTTCGTGAATAGCTCACGAAACGCCGCATCGTCGAGCCGCGCGAGCTCGGCCAGACAAGGCGCGCGCAGCGCCTCGCGAGCGGCGAGCTTTGCCTCGCGGCCCTCTCTGGCGAACTTGTTCCAGGGGCAGGCGGCGAGGCAGTCGTCGCAGCCATAGATGCGATTGCCCAGCGCCTTACGGAATTCGTGCGGGATCGGTCCCTTGTTCTCGATCGTCAGATAGGAGATGCAGCGCCGCGCATCGAGCTTGTAGGGTGCGGGGAATGCCGCAGTCGGGCAGATGTCGAGGCACGCACGGCATGTGCCGCAATGATCGATCTCGCTCTCATCGCGCGGCAAATCGAGCGTGGTGTAGATCGCGCCGAGAAACAGCCAGGAGCCGAACTCGCGCGAGACGAGGTTGGTGTGCTTGCCCTGCCAGCCGAGACGCGCAGCCTGCGCCAAGGGCTTCTCCATCACGGCGGCGGTGTCGACGAATACCTTGACCTCGCAAGGCGCCGTCGCGACCAGCCAGCGCGCCAGCGCCTTCAACCGCTTCTTGATCAGGTCGTGATAGTCGTCGCCTTGCGCATACACCGAGATCGCGGCGCGAGAGCGCTGCTTCAGGATCTCCAGCGGATCCTGATCGGGGCCGTAATTGACACCGAGCATGATCACGGAGCGCACGTCGCTCCAGAGACCGCGCGGATCGACGCGACGCTCCGGCTGCGCCGCAAGCCACTCCATGTCGCCATGGGCACCGGACGCGATGAACTCGAGGAAGTGTTGGCCGGCACCTTCGATAGCACCGGGCGCGCTGACGCCGATGCAGTCGAAGCCCAGCGCTTGCGCTTCGCGCGCCAGCGCCGTCTTCAGGTCAGAGAGATCGGGTTCGGTCAGAAATCCAGGTCCACGTAGGTCCGCGACGCCGGCACGCCGGCCAGCCATTCGCTCAGCAGCGGGCGGAATGACGGGCGGGATTTGACCCGCGCGTACCACGCCTTTGCTGCGTCGTCCTCGCTCCATGGCACGTCGCCCAGATAGTCGATCGCCGAAAGATGTGCCGCGGCGGCGAGATCCGCATAGGTCGGCCGGTCGCCGGCGAGGAAGTTTCGCGTCTGCGCCAGCCAGCCGATATAGGCCAGATGATAGCGCACATTGGCCTTGGCGGCGCGCATCACGTCTGCCGAGGGCGGACCGCCGCCATTCTCCTCGCTCATGAAACGTTTGTAGATGCGTTCGGTGACGAGCGGATGCGAGACTTCCTCGAAGAATTTCTCGTTGAACCAGGCCATCAGCCGCCGAACCTCGATACGCTCGGCAATTGTTTCCGGCATCAGCCGCTTGAGGCCCATCGCGGCGCCATGGGCCTCGTCGATATATTCGGCGATGATCGCGGCGCCAGGAACGGATGGCTGTTCCTCGGTCGCCAGCACCGGGGTAGTGCCCGCCGGATTGAGCGTCAGAAAGGCCTCGCGCCGTTCCCAGACGCGCTCTTCCACCAGCTTCAGGTCGAGCCCGTACTCGCCGATGATCAGGCGAATGAAGCGCGAATGCGGACAGAACGGATGATGAAACAGAGTGAACATGCTTTTGATTATGTCGGGGGTGATTAAGAATCCATCAATGTTTGTTCGGCGCCACACTAGTCCTTCAAAACCGCGAGGCAACCCCGTGTAACTCGCATTTAGCGATTGCGGCAGAGGGACGAATAGGCGAGAAGAGCCCCGCTTTTCCAGCCGAAATGGACCGTAAATATGTCAGACGCAATACGGGCAGTGATCCTCGGCATCATCGAGGGTGTGACCGAGTTCCTCCCCGTTTCCTCGACCGGACACCTGCTGCTCGCCGAACGGTTCTTCGGTCTTGGTGAGGGCGCTTTCTGGGACTCCTTTACCGTTCTGATCCAGCTCGGCGCGATCCTTGCGATCGTCGGCCTCTACTTCAAGAAATTGTGGGATGTCGCGATCGGCATGTTCTCGGGCGATGCCTATGCGCGCCGCTTCGTGATCGGCGTGCTGGTCGCGTTCTTGCCGGCCGTCATCGTCGGCCTCGTTGCCGGCAAATACATCAAGAGCATGCTCTTCAATCCCTGGGTGGTATGCTTCACGCTGATCGTCGGCGGTGCCATCCTGCTCTGGGTCGATCAGCTCGATCTCAAGCCGCGCGAGCATGATGCGACGCGGTTTCCGCTTCTGACCTATCTGTTGATCGGCATCGCGCAATGCCTGGCGATGATTCCGGGCGTGTCGCGCTCGGGCGCCAGCATCGTCGCCGCGATGCTGCTCGGGGCGGACAAGCGCGCGGCGGCCGAATTCTCGTTCTTCCTCGCCATCCCCACCATGATCGGCGCGTTCGCCTATGACTTCTACAAGAACCGTTCCGAGATGACGATGGATCACATGGGCATCGTTGCGATCGGCTTCGTGGTGTCGTTCGTCACCGCGATCATCGTGGTGAAGACCTTCCTCGAATACGTCACGCGCCACGGCTTTACGCTGTTCGCCTGGTGGCGCGTCATCGTCGGCTCGCTCGGCCTGATCGCGCTGGCGCTGGGGCGGTAGGCTTATGACCCGTTGCCCGGATGGAGCAAAAGCGTAATCCGGGCCGGCATCGCTTGGGGCATGCTCCCGGACGACGCCGCGCTCCATCCGGACCACGCAGAGCGACCCGGCCGCGGCAATCTCGCTCACGCTTTCAACGCAAAATAAGCTTTTGATTGGTAGGCAGTTTCCAGAGCCGGGCGGCGCGCGCGGCACAGGAGCTGAACTATGACCCTCGTCAGCGGCTGGGGACGTTTCCCGGTCGTCGATACCGACCTCCTGACGCCGCGATCGTTCGGTGCGGTCGGCGATGCCATCGCCGCGACCTCCGGCGGCATCGCGCGGGGCAATGGCCGCGCCTATGGCGATGCCGGCATCGGCGCCAGCCAGACCATCGCCATGACCGCCTTCGACCGGGTCAGGTCGTTCGATCCGGCGAGCGGACGTGTCCGCCTCGAGGCCGGCGTGCTGCTGTCTGACATGATCGACACCTTTGGCCCGCGCGGCTTTCTGCCTTACGTCGTGCCGGGCACCCGCTTCGTGTCGGTCGGCGGCGCCATCGCTGCCGACGTGCACGGCAAGAACCATCATTGCGAGGGCGGCTTCGGCCGCTATGTCGACAGTATTCAGCTAGCGACCGGTGCGGGCGAGACCATCGAGGTGTCGCGCGAGAAAAATCCAGATGTCTTTCTCGCCACGATCGGCGGCATGGGCCTGACCGGTATGATTCTCGAGGCGACGCTGCGGCTCCGACCGGTCGAGACCAGCTGGATTCGCGAGCGGGTGATCTCGACATCCGATCTGCATGCAGCGATTCGCGCGCTCGATGCCGGCGACTCCGCGACCTATTCGGTGGCGTGGA
>NZ_JBANAZ010000107.1:0-22311 GCF_059803455.1 Bradyrhizobium sp. UFLA05-108
GTGCAGGAGATCACCCTCGCGCCCCTGCCCCGTGAACACTTGGGACAATTGATTGCGGATTCCCTTCACTGCGAGCCGGAGCGTGCCACCTCGTTGGCGCAACTAGTTCAAGAGAAGACTGCTGGCAATCCATTCTTTGCTAATCAGTTTATTTATGCGCTTGCCGAGGAGGCGTTACTGATTTTTGACCACTGCAACGCGCGATGGTCTTGGGATCTGAATCGCATTCACGCAAAGGGGTACACCGATAACGTGGTGGACCTCATGGTTGGGAAGTTGACTCGGCTGCCCGTTCGAACTCAGAACGCACTGCAGCAGCTTGCCTGTTTAGGCAACAGCGCGGATTTCGCACTACTTACGACGGTTTACGGAGACTCGAAAGATGTAGTGCATCGCGATCTACTGGAAGCGGTCCGAGTTGGGCTCGTTCTCCACTCAGAAAGCGCCTATAGTTTTCTGCATGATCGTGTCCAGGAAGCGGCTTATTCACTAATACCTGAAACGGCCCGCGCCGAAGCTCATATTCGAATTGGCCGCCTCCTCGCAGCCAGCATTCCGCCAACGCAAATCGAAGAGAAGATCTTCGATATCGTAAACCAACTCAATCGTGGCTCTCATCTCATAACGTCAGATCAGGAGCGTGAGTGGGTCGCAGAATTGAATCTCATTGCAGGTAGACGCGCGAAGGTCTCAACGGCGTATACTTCAGCGCTTTCCTATCTCGCCGTTGGGCGGGCGTTTTTGACTGAGCAGATTTGGGACTGCAACTACGAGCTCATCTTCGCCATCGAATATCTAACGGCCGAGTGCGAATTACTGACCGCGAGTAAGGCGGCAGCCGAAACTCGACTTTCGATGCTGGCGCGTCGTGCCAAAAGCGGCCTCGATACCGCCGCCGTTACACGTTTGCGGCTCACTCTTTATACCGCTTTGGACCAGAGCGATCGCGGCGTCGAGATATGCCTTGAATACCTCCAGCGTGGAGGCATTGATTGGTCACTTCATCCGACTAGTATCGACGTACAACGCGAATACGATCGAATCTGGTCCCAGCTTGGAAGTCGACAAATCGAGGAACTCGTCGACTTGCCTTTGATGAGCGATCCGGACTTACTCGCCACTCTAGATATATTAGCCGAGTTTCCGGCAATGCATATCGAGGAGAACTTATCTTCGCTCGTTGTTTGTCGAATGGTGAATCTGAGCCTCGAGTATGGCAACAGCGATGGGTCCTGCTTCGCTTATGTATGGTTCGCCCAGATCGCTGGACCTCGCTTCAGCAACTATCAGGACGGTTTTCGTTTCGGCCGGCTTGGCTATGAACTGGTAGAAAAGCGCGGCCTAAAGCGCTATCAAGCTCGAACGTACATGTCCTTTGGGAACATTGTCATGCCGTGGGCAAGACATGTCTTGGAGGGACGTGATCTGGTACGTCGCGCCTTTGCTACTGCAGACCGCACAGGGGACATTGCATTTGCGGGTTATAGCTGCAATCACTTGATAACCAACTTTTTGGCGGCGGGAGACCCGCTTGCTGAGGTGGAACGGGAAGCCGAGAGGGGTTTCGAGTATGCGCAGAAGGTTCGGTTCGGTTTCGTCATTGACAATCTCGCCATGCAGCTCGGATTTATTCGGACGCTTAGCGGACTGACTCCGACGTTTGGCTCCTTCAACCACGAGGGATTTGACGAGCTTCGATTCGAGCGCCACCTAGCGAGTAATCCGGTCTTGAAGCTGCTTGAGTTTCGATATTGGGTCCGCAAGTTACAAGCCCGGTTCTTTGCTGCGGACTATGCTTCCGCCATGGATGCGTCATTGAGAGCGCAACAGCTAATTTGGACCTCACCATCACATTTTGAAACGGCGGAGTATTGCTTCTACAGTGCGCTCGGCCACGCGGCAGCATGGAATTCCGCATCGCCGAACGAGAAACAACAACATTTTGAGGCTCTTGTGGCCCACCACAAACAACTCGAAGTATGGGCGGCGCGCTGTGCAGAAAACTTCGAGAACCGCGCTGCCTTGGTCGGTGCCGAGATCGCCCGCATTGAGGGCCGCGTACTGAACGCTCAGGAGCTGTACGACAAGGCCATCCGCGAAGCTCGCAAACACGGGTTCGTGCACAACCAGGCGATTGCCAACGAGATTGCCGGGTGCTTCTACGCAGAGCGCGGTCACGAGAAGATCGCGGCGACCTATTTGCGGGCCGCGCGGGCCTGCTACCTGCGCTGGGGAGCCAACGGAAAGGTTCGCCAACTCGAGCAGCTTTATGCGCATCTCAAAGTGGACAAGTCGATCCCGGATTCCACGGCGACGATAGTGACACCCATCGAGCAGCTCGATTTAGCTACCGTCATCAGGGTCTCGGAAGCAGTGTCAGGCGAGATCGTTTTCGAGAGGCTAGTGAACACGCTCATGAGTTTGGCAATTGAACATGCGGGCGCCGATCGAGGTCTCTTGATTCTTCCCCGAGGCGACGAATATCTAATAGAAGCAGAGGCCACAACCAGCAGTGACAACGCGAACGTGGTCCTGAAACAGGCACCCGTCACGGCCGCAGATCTACCGAAGTCTGTGTTTCACTACGTCCTTCGGACAAAAGAAAGCGTTCTCCTGCACGATGCGTCCAGTCAGAACTCATTTTCAGCGGATGGCTATATTCGCGACCACCGCTCACGGTCAGTGCTCTGCCTGCCGATACTTAAGCAGACCAGGTTGATCGGGCTGCTGTACTTGGAGAACAACCTTACGACTGGGGCGTTTACTCCAGCTCGAATGGTGGTCCTCACATTGCTCGCTTCCCAGGCGGCTATCTCAATAGAGAACGCCAGCCTGTACCGCGATCTAGCTGAGCGGGAGGCCAGGATCCGACGGCTAGTGGATGCCAACATCATCGGCATCTTCGTCTGGGATCTTGACGGTCGGATCATCGATGCCAACGAAGCTTTTCTCCGCATCGTCGGATACGACCGCGACGATCTCGTCTCCGGTCAACTGCGCTGGCGGGATCTGACGCCCACCGAATGGCGCGATGCTGACGACCGACGTGTGGCCGATCTGGAGGCGACCGGAATCACGCAACCCTATGAGAAGGAGTACTTCCTGAAAAGCGGCGGCCGCGTGCCGGTGCTGGTCGGGGCAGCGACGTTCGGCGGGCGTCAAGACCAGGGCGTGGCCTTCGTAGTCGACATAACCGAGCGCAAGCGGGCGGAGGAGGAAATTCGCGAAAGCGAGCGGCGTTACAGCGAGGTGCAGATGGAGCTCGTGCACGCGAATCGAGTCGCAACACTGGGGCAGCTCTCGGCTTCGATTGCCCATGAAGTCAACCAGCCGATCGGGGCGACGCTCAACAACGCCTCTGCGGCGTTGCACTGGCTGAGCAAAGAACCAGCAGATCTGGAGAAAGCTAGAACGGCTCTCAACCGAATCTTTGCAAATGGCAATCGCGTCAGCGAGGTCATCGACCGCATGCGCGCGCTATTCAAAAAAGCGCCTCTCCGGAAAGAAGACGTGGACATCAACGGAGCAATCCTTGAGGTCATAGCCCTGACCCGTGGCGAAGTCGTGAAGAATGGCATTTCGGTGCGGTCACACCTCGTGGAGGGCTTGCCGCTCATTCGAGGAGATCGGATCCAGATGCAACAAGTGATCATGAACCTGATCGTCAACGCGATCGAAGCGCTGAGCTCGGTCTGCGAGAGGTCACGAGAACTAGTGATCACCACCGCTAAAGGTGAGCCGGACGGCGTGCTTGTCGAAGTGCGGGATTCGGGCCCAGGTCTGAGCTCACTGGACCTCGAGCGCGTCTTTGACGCCTTCATTACATCAAAGCCCGGCGGCATGGGCATGGGGTTATCAATCTGCCGTTCGATTATCGAAGCTCACGGGGGACGCATATGGGCCACCCCGAACGTCGAGCCGGGCATCACCGTGCAATTCACTGTGCCCGCACAGTCAAATCAGGCGACGTGAATTGAACATCCTGCAGATGGCTCGCCAGCGGATTTAAGCGTGGTATATTGTGATGCTCTAAGATGGTCAAAACGGCAGGCCGGATCGGATCGCCATAAAGGACAGCGACTTTTATATTCCTTCAGAAAGAACATCAGGGGCTGGTCCCACTGGATTTCAAGGTCTGCGCCAGCTTCGCGCTATTCATCGTCGGGGACATCGCCATGATCGTGGCTTGTTCCTTGGAACCACTCATAGCCATCTCCTTCCATGTTCGGCGTAGCTGACGGGAACGAAGAGTCCGAGCGCTCAGATCGCGGCGACTTCGGGCTGGTCATGGCGCTGTAGCTAACTAGCCCATCGACCGCGAGGGCGTCTCAGTATTTGCTGCGGCGTGATCGAAGATGCCAAATGGCGCGTTCCCTCTCACCGCGTCCCGTGCATCCAAGTGTGAGTTCAGATGCAGTAGCGCCGCGACGGTGCACAAGATCGAGCGACCGTTATCCGTGATGATAAGGAATGCCGATCCCGCCCTGCCCTGGCTTGATCGTTCGATGCCCGACATCGACAACGCAAAGCCGGAGCTCATGAGAACTGCGGATAGTTGCCGTCGCGCGGGAGCGGTCATCAAAAAGCATTCGAACGAAGTTCAAGAGCGACGCTGGTGCAGGCTGAGACTGACTACCGTCACTTTTCTCAATCTCGTCGTATGGTGATCGAGCCGGTCAACGCGTGCGGCAGCAGGTCAACTTGGCGAGCGAAGAGTGCACACTACGCTCCTTGATTGCAGATATGATTAACGTGTCGGCACCCCAGCGAAGCCCGTCGTAAAGGATCACTCGCGCAGTCCGCACTAGCGGAACCGATCCTCCAGATCACGGAAGATTCTTCGAGTCCACTTGGTGGACCTGGCGGTCCAGACCACTGAGGTGTTGGACACGCTACAGACGCAAGCGCCATTAAATACTCACCCAACAAACCCGCAAGAATGAGAACGATGCAACAAGAACTGCGCTTAACGCCGCGACCAATCCGCTCTATCTCTAGTCCGGAAGAACATCAGGCACAGCAGCGTCACGGAGAACAAGGATGCGCGCCATATTCCCAGCGTTAACTGCATCGCCCAGTGGCGCCGATGTGACCGTCAAGGACACCAAGCATTATGCCGACACCCATGGGTGGTTCTACTACAATTTCAATCAACCCGGCCCAAAAGCTCAGACCGCCAAGGTTAGAGCAAAGGAGGAAATGCACCGACTGCGATATTGCCAGTGCCAAGAAGGACATTTGGATCCTCCTCTATCCTTTACTGGACAAGCGACTCCGCTTGATCGGACGCCGCGTTTTCGACTCTAGGATCGAGCTGATGTCTTGGTCCGCGACGTTAATAGGAAAACAGCGTCAGTGAGAACACTTTCCGCGAGGCGCGGGTCGACAATTCCGAGCCGGCGCACAATACCTGCTTTCTCGGAACATCCGCGACAAACCGCTTGACCATCGCCCCTGCCCACCATGGCAACGAACTGGGGCGGTCCGCACCACGGCAAATCTTTCGAGTATGAATATGCAGCTGCAGTTTCATCAGGTACGATATTTCTTGGCCCTAGCAAGGACGCTCAATTTTACGCGGGCTGCGGAGCAATGCAATGTGACCCAGCCGGCGCTGACAAAGGCGGTACACAAGCTCGAGCAAGAACTCGGTGGCGCGTTGATTCACCGTGAACGTCACCTCACCCAACTCACCGAGCTGGGCAAGATGATTTTGCCCACGCTGGAGGAGATATTTGCCGCCACGGAGGCCGTACGGCTTCAGGCGCGAGGCTATAAAAAGAAGACCATCGCCCCGCTCAAGATCGGGCTGGTGCCGTCAGTCTCCGCCGCGCTCATTACGGAATTGCTCTTGGAGCTCGCCAGGATCATCCCTGACCTTCGGGTCGATCTGCGCGAGACCAATGCCAACGGGCTCGTTGCGATGCTTTTAGATGGCGAGGTCAATGCCGCACTCGTCGGTGACGCGGTGGAGCTACCTGAACGTATCGACCGCTGGCCGCTCTTCGAGGAGCGGTGCGTGCTCGTTCTATCTCGGAAACATCCGATGGCGGGGCGAACCGTTATCCCGCTCCAAGACTTGCATGAGGTGGTATTTCTCGAAAGACTCGGATGCGACGTCGCAGGCCGATTCAAGCAGGCTTGTTTTGCCGACCATTCAGGTCCTAAAGTTGTGCACAGGAGCGATCAGGAAGGGCATCTTCAGCAGATGGCATCCGCCGGTTTTGGAGCCATCTTGGCGCCAGAGCACGCTCCCAGACTGCCGTCG
Source organism: Bradyrhizobium sp. UFLA05-108 (assembly GCF_059803455.1). Lineage (NCBI taxonomy): Bacteria > Pseudomonadati > Pseudomonadota > Alphaproteobacteria > Hyphomicrobiales > Nitrobacteraceae > Bradyrhizobium > Bradyrhizobium sp. UFLA05-108. Next base: position 6,269 of record NZ_JBANAZ010000107.1, read on the forward strand.
CTCACTGCTATTCCAATTGAGGGCGACCCCGTCCGGCGAGAGGTGCAGCTTTTAGCCGTGGCGGGGAGGCAGTATTCGCCGGCGCTCGATGCCTTTATCAAAGTTGCTCGTGTTCGCGACTGGACGAGTGCGCTGGACAAACTCCGCCGCTCGTCTGCCCCTGCCTCGAACAACGACAATGTTCGCAAGAATGACGCTCAAGGTGCAGGCTCCTTAATCTAACTTTTGGGCGCCGGTCCGGCCTCCTCATGCCCGAGCTTGTCGCGGGCATCCAACCGTCGTTGCCGAAGTGACGCGAAGTCGTCATGGCCGGGACAAGCCCGGCCATGACGCAGTTGCAGTTTTTGATAAGGTTTGGCGCGCGCGGTGCCATGCGCGTTGCGACAATCTATTCCGAATTCACCGTGAGGACTTGCAATGGCCCCTGCGCATCTTTTCAGTCGGCGCTCGCGCTCAGCGACCTTGAGCGGTTTTACTCCGGCACATGAGCGCGTAGCTCGGCGAACCTCTTCCCGACGCGGACGCAATGATGCAGCCGATGACCGACGCGAGCCCTGCGAAGTGACACCTCGCACACACGACCTGTTTTTTGTAACGATGGTTCTGCCCATCGAAGAGCTACGGACCGTTCCCGGTCCGAGTTCGGCACGGCCTCGACCGTCGGGGGCACGCGCACAGCGCTTTTGAGCGACGATACCCCACGCTTATCGAATGCATGCCAGAACGGAATTTCTAATTTCGCCGGCTGCGTCCGATCATGAGGTCCACTGGGTCGGCCGAACACGCGGCCGCCTCGACTTTGAATGAAGCCATTGCGCGGAGCCACGGTGCCGTGCGCGGGCAACAAAGGAGCCCCCGATGAAATCACCAGAGACCGTCGGCCCAGCTGTTGCGGTCTCGCTAGTCGCGGCCACCGTGGTGGCGCTCGCGTAGAGCAGCGAAGCGGCTCCAGTCGGTCCGACCGCGAGCGTGTGTTCCCTGATGCGTCACTTGGTCAAGCCGCCGCCCTGCACCGAGCAGTTCTCGAAACGAGGTTACACTGTTCTGCCTTCGCTTTCCGAAATTACCCATGGCGTTGCCATTAGACGCCGAACGGGCCCCATCGCCGCGGCATTTTCAGCAAAAAGACGCGAAAGCACTTTCGTATCTCAACTTATCCCTTCACCCATAGGAATCATCATGACCAACGGAACCACCATCACCAACGCCGTTATAGAGTGTATCCTGAGCCGCAGCGCCGCCAAGTACTACGACCCTGCCGCCAGCTTGAGCGACGACCAAATCCACGAGCTCGTGCGAATCGGCACCACCGCGCCGACATCCTTCCACCTGCAGAACTGGCGCTTCATCGCCGCACGCTCGCCTGAAGCCAAGGCTCGGTTGCGTCCGATCGCTTGGGATCAGCCCGCGATCACCGAAGCAGCCGTTACCTTCATCGTATGCGGCCAGTTGGCCGATTCCACCGTAGTACCAGAGCGTCTGGCACCCCTAGTGGAAGCGGGCATCATGCCGGCGAACATGGTCTCGGAATGGGAAATCCCCGCACGCGATCTGTACATGGAGTACCCGCAGCGCCAGCGCGACGAGGCAGTACGCACCGGCACGTTTGGCGCGGCGGCAATGATCTATGCGGCCCGCTCGCTGGGCCTGGGTTCGACGCCGATGATCGGTTTCGATGCCGAAGCGGTGCACCGCGAGTTCAGACTGGCCGAGGACGAAGTGCCGGTCATGTTGTTGTCCGTGGGGCCGGAGCGTCCGGGAAACTGGGCGCAGAAGCCGCGCCGTCCGGTCGCCGACGTGCTGGATCTCGTATAAGCATTAGTAAAGACCGTAACTTACGAAAGACTAATGATGCCAAGAAATGCAGCTCTAAAGCCGGAACAGGTGCCGGCCGATAGTAAACCGACTCTCGATGCGTTGACCAAAAACATCGGGTTCACCCCAAATATGATAGCGACATTCGCGCAGAGCTCGATCGCGTTCAACGCGTGGGCCGCCCTGCTCGCTCCTTGAGCAAGGCGCTCGACGTGAAGACGCGTGACAGCATCGGCCTCGCTGTCTCCGAAATGAATGGCTGCGACTACTGCCTGTCGGTTCACAGCTTTACCGCCGAGCATATGGCCAAGCTGCCGGCCGATCAAATCATTCTCGCTCGGAAGGGCCATGCCATCGACCCGAAGCGGGCGCGCCGCCATCCAGTTTGCGCGCAAAGTCATCGAGACCCGCGGCAAGGTCAGTGACGCCGATCTGAAATCCGTTCGTGATGCAGGCTACACGGATGCGAATGTCATGAAGATCCTCGCGCTGGTGGCTATGTACTCCCTAACGAATTTTTTCAATAACGTGTTCGATCCTGAAAATGACTTTCCCGCCGTTACACGGGCTAGCCCGATCTGACTCTATCCGGTCGTATCGACTTTCTCCGAGAGTGCTCAGAGGGGTCGTGTGACGCGGGCTTGACGTCAAAGCCTAGATGCACCCAGGTACGATTCTCGGGAACGCGTCTGGGCTTTTCGGATGTACCGGCAAGGCTAGGATAATTTAGCACCGCATCAGGGTTCCACGATTGTCCCCGCGGTCGAGCATGCAAAACCATATGCATCTCCGGAGGATCGAATGGCAAAATCGACGTCCCTCGTTGTTTTTTTCCAGGCCAAGGGGGCCGAGCAGTAGATCATCAATATGACGGCGCCCCTTTGGCGTGAGAAGCAGACGTTTATTCCGCACCGCTGATTTTTGCACGCCGAGTTGGCGGCATCGATTCCATAGCCGAAGGTCATTGGATCATCGATCTTCACCGTTCTATTTTCGCTCATGCGCAAAAGGGAAATGACGACATCCCACACATCGGGCGGTAGATGATGAAGGCGATCGTGGTAACGGACCAAACTGCGGGAACGGTCGGGATGAAGCTGGCGGAGCGACCCGAGCCGCAGCCAGCTATAAACGACGTCCGCGTTCAGGTTCATGCGTCGGGATTCACCTGGGATGAGCTGTCATGGCCCTCGACCTGGATCGATCGCCTCGGCCGTGACCGGACGCCGGTGATTCCCGGGCAAGAGCTGGCTGGTGTGGTCACCGCCCTCGGCTATGGCACGACGGGGCTGTCGGTGGGACAGCGGGTGTTCGGCCTTACAGATTCGTATCGCGGTGGCACCCTGGCGGAGCAGGTGGCCGTCGAGGCACGCAACCTCGCGCCGCTGCCGGGCGACGTCGACTTCACGGTGGGCGCGAGCGTGGCGATGCCGGGCCTGACCGCGTGGCAGGGACTGTTCGGGCACGGCCGCCTTCAGGTGGGGCAGAGCGTCCTCGTGCATGGCGCGGCCGGCGCAGTCGGTTCGATGGTAACCCAGCTCGCACGTGATGCCGGCGCCTACGTCATCGGTACCGGACGCGCTGCCCACCGTCAGACGGTGCTCGACTTCGGCGCGCAGGAGTTCGTCGACCTCGAGAACGACGCCCTGGAAGACGCCGGCGGAGTCGATCTGGTGTTCGATGTCTTCGGCGGCGACATCGCGAAGCGATCCGCAGCCGTGATCCGAGCCGGAGGAACGCTGGTGACGATCGCCGGGCCGACCGAGGCACGGCCCGCCGACGGCCTGACGATCGACTTTGTTGTCGTGTCCGATCGCGCCCAATTGAGTGAGATCATCCGACGCGTGCGGGACGGGCGATTGCGGACGAACATCGGCACCGTCTCGACCCTCGACGATGCCGTCGCCGCCTTCAACCGGGCCGGGCGACGCAAGGGGAAGACGATCATCCGCGTTCGTCCGTGAGCGACACGCGCTCATCCAAGCAACATTTCCACCAAGAAGAAAAATTCAGCCATGGAGACAATTCCCATGAAAGCAATCGTGGTAACGGACCAGGCTGCGGGAACGGCAGGGATGAAGCTGGTGGAGCGGCCTGAGCCGCAGGCGGCAATAAACGACGTCGTCGTTCAGGTTCATGCGTCGGGATTCGTCCCGACTGAGCTGGCGTGGCCCTCGACCTGGACCGATCGCCTCGACCGTGAGCGAACACCGTCGATCCCCGGGCACGAGCTGGCCGGAGTGGTCACCGCTCTCGGCTACGGCACGACGGGGCTGTCGGTGGGACAGCGCGTGTTCGGCCTCGCCGACTGGTATCGCGACGGCACTCTGGCCGAGTATGTAGCCATGGAGGCACGCAACCTCGCGCCGCTGCCGGGCGACGTCGACTTCACGGTGGGCGCGAGTCTGCCCATCTCGGGCCTCACCGCATGGCAGGGACTATTTCAGCACGGCCGTCTTCAGGCAGGGCAGAGCGTACTCACACACGGCGCGGCGGGCGCAGTCGGCTCGATGGTGACGCAGCTCGCACGAGAGTTCGGTGCCCACGTTATCGGCACCGGACGCGCCGCCGACCGTCAGACGGTGCTCGACTTCGGCGCGAAGGAGTTTGTAGACCTCGACAACGACGCCCTAGAAGACGTCGGCGGAGTCGATCTGGTGTTCGATGTCATCGGCGGCGAGATTGGGAAACGATCCGCAGGCCTGGTTCGAGCCGGCGGAACGCTTGTGTCCATCGTGGGGCCGGCCGAAGCTCGGCCCGCCAACGGCTTGGCGGTCGACTTCGTCGTTGAGTCCGACCGTGCCCAACTGAGTCAGATTGTCCAGCGGGTGCGGGACGGACGACTGCGGACGAACATCGGCAACGTCTCGACCCTCGACGATGCCGTCGCCGCCTTGAACCCGACCAAGCGACGCAAAGGGAACACGATCATCCGCATTCGTCCTTGAGCAACGCACGCCCATTGATGGACGCAGCCGGCCGGCGCTGTCCAGGTCGGCCAGCCGCATCCTGTCAGCTCCCTGCCACAAAGAGGCACCCATAGCTTTCACGTTGAAGATCAACGACCTCATGATGCCGATGCGATACCCCGCTTTGGTGGGTATTGCGCGACGTTCGGCATGACCGAAGCCAGGTTCGGTTGCGGCCAGGCGCCGTGCCTTTGAGAAAGTGTGAGTTTATGTGGTCATCGAACAATAAAGAATCGATGCACGATCGTAACGCAATGTCTTGGGAATCGTCTCGTACGCCGGTTTCTTTATTGTGGCTCTTGTGATGGAAGCATTTGTTCGCCCGCAGAATCGCAGAACGCTTCTTGACAAGCGCCTTGACTATTTGGCTCTGGTTCCCGCAGCTGCGGCGATCTGTTATCCATTTCTGCTCAAGGCTTTTCATTCCATCGTCAGCACGCAGGCCGTAAGCCCGCCACCGCTCGCAATCGCCAGCGCTACCTTCATCCTGGTCGTTGCGTTCGTCGTGCCGCTTCTTGGGATCGCTCTGGCATGTCGTCCCACCTCCAATCCCGGTTCAAGACGCCTCGCCTATGCCAGCGTAGTGTCACCAACACTCTATGTCTTTCTCGGGGTTGTCCAGGTCTTGATCAAAAGCCCTATTCCCGACGAGGTCGTCTGGTGTGCGATTTGGCTCGCAATCGCGATCTGGTCGCAGTCTGCCCGAGATCCGGTCGCTGCAGCTATGCCTGCAGTCGGAGATTGGCGGGTTGTCCACGGGGTAACGGCCGCCGTCTTGTGCCTATACGTGGTGTTTCATCTTACCAATCATCTGTTCGGCTTGATAGGGCCGGATGCGCATGCAGCCGTTATGAAGATTGGACGCCTGGTTTATCGCTCTGCCGTAGGTGAACCGTTGTTGGTGGCGGCCATGCTTTTCCAGATCGGCACTGGCCTCTTTCTGGCATGGCGCTGGAGCGCCGCAGCGCATGACTTCCAGCGGACCTATCAGGTCGCTTCGGGAGCCTATCTATCACTGTTCATTCTCGGCCACATGAACTCGGTCTTCGTCTACGCGCGAAGCTTCCTCGGCATACCGACAGATTGGAATTTCGCGATCGGAGCCCCGACTGGGCTCATTCATGACGCATGGAATATCCGTCTGCTGCCTCACTACGCGCTCGGCGTCTTCTTCGTCCTGAGCCACCTTGCTTCAGGGCTGAGAATGGTGATGATCGCGCATGGCGTCGATCAACGTAGTGCCGATCGCCTTTGGGATTTCTGCATCGCGATGAGCGCCATCGTCGCGGCCGCGATCATCGCGGGAATGTGCGTCGTCAGGATCGGTGTATTGGCTTCGTGACCCGCGAATGAAGAACGAAGACCAACCTAGGCAACAGGAGACAACCCATGAAGATCCGAACCGTTATCGCCGCCACCTGCGCCGCCCTCGCCTTCTCGATGGCCGGCCCAATCAACGCCCATGACAGCCAAGCGGAAACCGTCACGAAGAACTTCGAGGCGGCCATTCCCAATATCCCTGGCAAGTCGCTGATCGCCGTGGAAGTCGATTACGCGCCCGGCGCGGCCTCCGTGCCCCACACCCACGCGAAGTCGGCTTTCATCTACGCCTATGTGATTTCGGGCGCGATCGAATCGAAGGTGAATGACGGTGAGACGCGCATCTATCGGGCAGGCGAGAGCTGGTCCGAACCGCCGGGCGCTATCCATTCGATCAGCCGCAACGCGAGCAAGACCGAGCCGGCAAAGCTGCTCGCTATCTTCGTCCTCGACACCAATCACAACCCTCTGACCACGTCCATCGAGTAAGCCTTCAGACGGAATGAAATTCTTCCGCGTGACCGGGCCAACCTTCAGCCCAAAGCCACGCAATATCCCGCGGATACTCAATTCACATCGATCAGCCGCCCAAGAGGCTGTTTGCGTGCGATCAGGAGTGCCCGGATCTCCTGCGCATCGACCGACTTTGCGTGTACCAGCCGGAACCAACCCATCCGGATCAACTACGCGATCCCACGCGCATCCTTGCGATCCGTCTTGACTGTCATCGCGGATAATGCGGCCTTTACATGGCGCCAGCAGAACCCTTTCGTATCCTGCTCCTTTTTAGCCCCGCATGCAGCCATTGCGACAACGGCCGAGCCTCCAGCCCGATCCGCTTCGCCGCAAAGCCAAGTGTCTTAAAAAATTCAACTAAGGCGTCGGGTTCGCTCGCGACCTTCGCCTCCTTCAGCCACCATCACCACCTTTTGCTCGGAGCAGGGCCCATTACGGCATCTAGGTTGGCATCAGTTTGGATAGACAAACCGGGAGCGTTCGAATGGAAGAGATTTCTACTCGCGCGATTGCTCTGACCCCCTGCGCGGGGGTCGTGGGCGCCTGAAAGCTTTAGACGCGCGCGCCGGAGAGAATGAAAACGATAACGATCCGCCATTTCTAACGGCGCGCAGACGCGAATACCCTCACTATACATCACATCGACACCTGGTGGCAGCACGGGTAGCCAATCGATCACAACGCGGTCGATCCGCCGCTCGTGTGCGCAGGCCCTACTCTCGATGTCCAAAGAACTCGATCGAGCAGCCCAGCATGCAGGAGTTACGCCATGCCCTTTCGCTTCATCACCAACTCTATCCGCACTTACCTAATCGACTACCCTGTCGCCATCGTTCGGATGGTCGCACCATTTCTGCTGAAGCTAGGCAAGAGCAGTCCCGTCCCGCTGTGGCTTTCGATGGTGACCCGTGTTACGGCACTGCTGCTGCCGGGACTCACGGACCACCTGACAGGGCTCGTCCGGGTCATCAGTTACTGGCTGCATCTCTGGGTGGACCGCGCATTGGGTGTGGTCTGCATCACTGACACCTCCCCTTTCCATTTCACTGGGCTTGACGCCCGTTACCACTGGGTTCTCGCCGTTGCGGTTTTGCTGACGATCCCAGTTCTCAACAAGCCCGAGGTGAGCGCCGCCGAGCGAGCGAACCTCGACACGCGGACTGCCATGTGAGGATCGGTTCGATCTTAGCGCGTGGAAAGGAGCAAACCCATGACCGACGATGTTCGATTCTCGATGCTGCGACGCGAGCTACTTAAGGGTCTCGGAGCTGCCGCAATTGGCGGCGTGACGGCGAGTGCTGTCGGGCGGGCTGCACCCGCAGGCGCTCAAGAAGCAAGCGCGGCGCTGTGCTGCCGTCGATCCTTGCATTCGAGGTCAATGATTCGCTGCTCAACGTCCGGCACTTGGCGCCGCTATTTGATTTCTGGCGACGCGCCGCCACAGTTCATCGACCGCTTCGGCGGGCTTAAGATCGGAGTTAGGTAATCAGTTTGCGCAGCACTTCCTCTCGGTACGGCGCGGGCGCACAGGCCCTCCATTGGCTGACCGTCATGCTGGTTCTCGCCGCCTTTGTGCTGAGCAAGGGTGACGGCTATTCGCTCTATTCCGGCGCCGCGGATGGGCTCCGTAGGATTCACGAGACGCTCGGGGTGCTCGTCTTCATTGTCGTCGTACTGCGGCTGCTATGGCGGCTGATCGACAGCGCGCCCGCGAAGCAACCGATGCCGCGATGGATGGCTGCGGCGGCGAAGGTCGTCCACTTCGCGCTTTATGCACTCCTCATCGCGATTCCAACAACGGCGGTGCTCGGTACCTGGTTCGAGGGGATTCCCGTCACCCTTCCCGGATTCGACATCGCCCCCCAGATCACGAAGGCGCATGGACTGGGGCAACTGATCATGGAAATACACACCACTCTCGGAAGCGCCATCCTCTGGGTTGCCGGTGTGCATGCAGCCGCGGCTCTCTTCCACCACTTCTATCTGCGCGACGACGTCTTTCAGTCGATGGCTCCGGGCGCATGAATGATTAGTCCGAACTACTGCGGCAAGGTGTTTTGCCACCAATGCCAGCCGCGTTAGCCACTGATAAGGTTTGTACGATTTCCTTATCAGTCGCCAACTGACTCCATTTTGCGCATTACCTTCTCAGTCGTCAAACCGACTCCGTTTCGATGCAAACCTTATCAGTTTGCAACTGACTCCATTTGCGACCAAAACTTATCAGTCGGCGAATGCGCCGATTTTAGCTTCACAGCCAGTCCTCGGCGCCCCCTCAAGGATTTCCCTAAGTTTCAACGCAATGCACGGAGGCTATCCCAATGTCCGGCAGCTATGGTGTGGCGCGCGTCAAGAATCTAACTAGGCGGGTGATGAATGACCTCATTGAATTTTAGCAAGCCGGTGAGACCACATCGATGTCGCTATAGGAAGATTTGCTGCGGATTGGTTATCTACCGGAAATTCTGCCGCCTCCCTTTCATACGGAGCAGATAGCTCAGTTTTTCGCAGAAAACTCCTTTGACTATTTGTCCGACCAGAAGCAACCCTCGCAGTCGGCGATCTACAACGCGTCAAAACGAGGTTCATCCCGTCGAACATTTTCGGCTATCCATCCCGTTACAGCCTTCGACCTAGCGAACTTTTTAGACGCACATGCTCCGGAACTCGACATACTGTTCCAGAGTAATCCGTCGAGCCTTTCCGTGTCTCGCCAGATGCCAAAGGGCGAGCGGGCGCTCGAAATTTCATCGCACAACCAGCTGGAAATCGAGCGGTTAAATCGACCTGACAGGTTATCGGTTTATCGCAAAAACTGACATCTCACGCTTCTATCATTCGATCTACACGCATTCGGTCGCTTGGGCATACGGCAAGGACTTTGCCAAGAAGGACAGAAAGTTCGGCTTATCGGAGGTGTATTATAATCGCCTCGATTTCATTTTGAGACAGGGGCAGGATGGTCAGACTTTTGGAGTACCCGTCGGACCCGATGCATCAAGGTTGCAGAGTTAATCTGCACGTCCATCGACACCGATTTTCATTCTCGATATGGCGACGGTGACATAGGCTTCACCCGACACGTAGATGACGTGTGGATCGGCGCTCGGTCGCACTCGGAAGTCGAGCGTGCATTATGGCTATATCCGTCCGGCAAAACACCGCCCATGCGCATAGTCGCTGTCCGGGGCCACCGCAAGGATTCGGTCGACTTCTGTGTGCACTCTCAGACCATTGCGGTTGCCCCACGAGGGAAATCACCACTCGTCATCGAATCGATAGACGATCGTTATTGCCGCTCAGAGCGGCATGATGCCGTCGCAGCCTGAGCAACTTCCCTTGATCTATGAATGGAAGCGAGGACTACCGCCGCACAATTCCCCGCCGCTATGGAAACCATAACTACCGGCCATTGGAAACTTTCATCCCGCGCTGCGACCAATGACAGGCACTGTCCCAGTTTCATCGAACAACGCCCAGGGCGACCGTTTCAGCCAACACGAAAAGGAGACCCCGATGTCCGACTCCTATCCGGTCACGCCGCTGATCGAGCGATTTGACTCCGGCAAGGTCAGCGCGATGATAGCATTGTATGACCAGAGGCTGTGTTCATCGCAAATGACGGGCGAATCATCACTGATCACACCGAGATCGCCGCCCGACTCGAGCGCGATCTCAGGTTCGGTCTGCCGCTGAAGGCCAAGGCGCGCTATGTGTTCGTCGCCGGCGATATCGCCCAGATCGTGTTGGACTGGTCAATCGATAGCACTGGTCCCGACGGCAAACACGTGCACCTTGGAGGCTCGGCGAGCGACATCGCACGCCGCGGCGCGGATGGACGACGGCGGGTACCTGATCGACAATAACCAAGGGACGGCAGTGCGATAGCCCAGCCTGACATGGGTAAGCCACGGCAACTCTGAGCGAGGGAGACGCTCTTCAGCTTGGCGTCGACGATCATCGGCGCCTGGTGAAACTAACTAGTCGGAGATTTTGGACCTGCGCGCCCGAATTCTCCCAGAGACGGTGGATGCGCGGCTCGATGCAAAAATTGGCACCAGTAATCAACCAGGCTCACCGGAGCGGAGCGCTCCGGCTCGCATTCTTATCTGCGGCAGTTTCGCTCGTGGTCGCGTTTGCCGCGGCAGCCGCTCCGATCCCCCTTTACAACATCTACCGCACAGAGGACGGGTTCACTAACGCCGGCATCTCGATGGCCGTCGTCGCGTACGCCGTCGGCACCATAGCCGCACTGTTGGTGCTGGGACGGCTTTCCAATCATCTGGGCCGTCGGCTCACTGCGATCACTAGCCTCAGCCTTCTACTGCTGGGCTGTCTGCTGTTGCTGAATGTGCACGATATACACCCCCTGCTGGCCGGTCGGCTCCTCGTGGGCGTCGGTACCGGGTTGGCCGGCAGCAGCCTGACCTCTTACATCGTCGACGCCGCACCCAGCAGACCAGAATGGCTGGCGTCCGTCGTCTCCAGCCAAGGACCGATGCTCGGCGTCGCTGTCGGAGCCATCGTCTCCGGCGCCTTGGTCCAGTTCGGCCCCTGGCCACGCGACCTCATCTACTTGGTTTGCGTCTGCTTCCTGCTCCTGTCTGCTGCACTCATCGCCATCAGTCCGGAAACAGCAACTCCGACGCCGGGCGCTTGGCGATCGCTGTTACCCAGGGTCAGCGTACCGGGCCGGGTCAGGCATCTGCTCCCTGTCGCGGCGGGCGTGTTCCTGGCCACCTGGGCAAGCGGGGGCTTCTACCAAGCGTTCATGCCTGCGCTTGTCGAAGATCAACTCCACACTCGCAGCCCGTTGATCCTCGGACTGGTGTTCGCCGCCTATATGGCCCCCAGCGTTCTCGGCGCTCCCATCGGCGGCCGGCTCACATCCGCGGTAGCCCAACGCGTCGGTATGATCATCTTCTTGGCCGGAATGATCGGCATCAGCACTGCGATCGCCGCGGGCACACTGGCGTTGTTCATCATCGCAACCATCGTCGCCGGGGCCGGCCAAGGCATCGCCATCAGCGCCGCCACACGCGGGCTGCTGCACGGCAGCACCCTGGCCGAACGGGCACCGATCTTCAGCGCGATCTACCTTCTCTGCTACAGCGGCGCCGCCTTACCCAGCCTCATCTCCGGCCAACTTTCAAATGCGTTTTCTCTACCGCAGATCGCGCTCGGATACGGCGGACTTGCCGTCGTCGCCACCTTGTTCACTGTTCTCGGTGCACGCAATCCGCACACCGACACGACGGGGAACACCACCTGCGACAGTTCGAAGGCTACCGGCTCACCGATACGGGGAACAGTGTCATGAGAATCGTCGCAGTCTTGGGCGTCGCTTTATCCGGATTGAAACGCGGATTATCGCCGGAACATATCCAGCAAAGAGACGAATGACCGAGGAGATCCTTCCCATGAAAGCGATCGTCGTGACGAACCATGCTGCGGGAACGGCCGGGATGAAACTGGTGGAGCGGCCCGAGCCGCAGGCAGCGATAAACGACGTCGTCGTTCAGGTTCACGCGTCGGGATTCACCTCGGGTGAGCTGACGTGGCCTTCGACCTGGACCGATCGCCTTTACCGTGACCGGTCGCCCGCGATTCCCGGTCAGGAGCTGGCTGGTGTGGTCGGCACGACCGGACTGTCGGTGGGACAGCCACCGGCATCTCAGGTCAGGATGACCCCCGGTGCCGATCGCAAACAAAGCTGTATCGCGGCCGTATCGTTGCCTGCTTTTTTGGATCCGCCCGTGGGCCAACTCGGCGCGCATCCAGGTGGAAGATTCGGCCATGTCCCGGTCCAGCTCGGAACGCTCATCTCGGAGGAATAAAGTGACGATCGATCATCCAATTTTTACGCGCTGGCCGGCGCGATACCCCGATCGGCTGCAACTCTTTTCCACCCCCACGCCCAATGGGGTGAAGGTCGGCATCATGCTCGAGGAAACGAGCCTTGCTTACGAGCCGCACCGGATCGACATCATGGCGAGCGAAACCCACGACCCGGCCTTTCTCGCGCTTAACCCCAACGGAAAGATTCCCGCAATCTACGACCCTGATGGGCCGAGCGGCACGCCGCTCGCGCTGTTCGAGTCTGGCGCGATCCTCCTCTACCTCGCCGAGAAGACGGGACAATTTATCTCGGCCGATCCGAACACCCGCTACGAAACGATCCAGTGGGTGATGTGGCAGATGGGTGGAGTCGGGCCGATGTTCGGCCAGGTCGGCTTCTTCAACAAATTCGCCGGCAAAGCCTATGAGGACAAGCGCCCGCGTGACCGGTACGCAACCGAATCAGCGCGACTGCTCGGTGTCCTCGACGAACGGCTCGCGGACCGCGACTGGGTGATGGGTGCTGACTACAGCATCGCCGATATTTCGCTGCTCGGTTGGGTGCGCAACCTGATCGGCTTTTACGAAGCACGCGATCTCGTCGGCTTCGACCGGTTTCTTCATGTGAAGGTATGGCTCGCCCGCGGCCTTGCGCGGCCGGCGGTGCAACGCGGGTTGGAAGTTACAGCGGGCTAGAGAGGATTTACGAAGAATGAGGCGAGAAATATCGATGATTGAAATCACTATCGACATGGAGACGATCATTAAGCAAGCGATACTGTCGTTCGTCGCGACAGTCAACGAGGACGGAACGCCCAATCTTTCGCCGAAGGCTTCTTTGACGGTCAAAAACGGCGTTCTCTACTTCGCTGATATCGCATCGCCCGGGACGATACTGAATTTGAAGCGCAATCCCGCCGTCGAAATTAACGTAATCGACATTTTCCAGAGGCGCGGCTATCGATTCAAAGGGCGTGCGTTGATACTGCCGCCAGACGATTACGAGTCTTTGATGATCGCCGACTGGATTTGGGCGACGAATGGCCCGGAGTATCCGGTCGATCACGTTGTCAAAATCGAAACCACCTCGATCACCCCGTTGCTGTCTCCAGCCCATGTCTTTGCGCACCCTCCTCGAAGTCAAGACGAAATCAGGAGCACCTACTATCAAAAGTACGGCGTGAAACCCGTCGGGGCATAGGCGCAGGGTCCGCGAAGAATGAAGAGCAACCGATACTCAGAGGGATGCCCCCATGAAAAGATCCGAGCCATCACCGCTTGGCAAATGGCGGTACCGAGGCACATTAGCTCGACCTCAGGTTCTGGCTTGGGGACAAACTCACGCCACGGTCGCAGCGATAAGTCCGGCCTGGGTGATCCGAAACCTTCCCCACCCACTCAGAACTATCCATCTGTGGTCGCCGGCAAACCCAATTCCGCGCTCATATTCCTGATCGTTGAGACCGGCCTCTGTTAACCAAGACTGCGCCATAGCGTCGGCGATATCCATGTCGGGTTTGCACCCATGATTGATGAGAACTCGCATCACACGCAAAGCCTCTTGTTCTTCCATTCCCGTGCTCCTAGGCCTTGTGCGGCTCGGTACGGCCGGGCTGTACCCGCCCCTTACCATCTCGCAAAGCGTGATCCTGCAAAAGCATGCGCAAATCTTGCCTCTCTGTTCTCCCGGCGCAGATGAATAATGACGGAACTGAAGGATGCCCGGACTTAACCAAACCACGATCCTCCTCGGAGGCTCCGCGTGTGGAGCGAATGACAGGGCCTTGAGGCCGATTGCGACGGATTTGGTTGAAGGAGCAAATCGAGGAACTGTAAGCCAACTGCACCAACCGTGGCGACCAGCTATTTTTAGTTTGGCGTCGCAGGTGGCTAACGGGTCCCATGCACCAACGATTCGCTGTTCGGAGTGCAAATATTTAGGAGTTGGCGTTCGTACTCGCGTTCGATCAAGCTCCTGCAATGGCAGGAGATCTGCGCCAGCCGAAAAGCGTCGCGGATGACAAGGCGGCCATGCATCATTTCGATGAGCCCATCCCTCCTGAGTTGAAGAAGGCAGTCCGAGACGCCTGCACGACGTACTCCGAGAAGCTGAGCAAGCACTTGGTGCGTAAGAGGGATCTCGTCAGATTCCAGGGCATTGCGCGCGAGCAGGAGCCATCGCCCGAGGCGCTGCCGTAATTGATGGGACGTATTACATGCCCCTGATTGGGCGGTCTGAATAAGCACGGAAGCGATATAGGCGTGCACCACTCTGCGGAACGTCGGTAGGCTTGCAATCGCCTGCTGAAAGCGATCCACCCTGAGCCGATTAGCCGCGCCCGCCACCTGCACAGTTCGGCGGTGCATCGGCTGCGTGTTTGTCGTCAAAGCGAGATGTATTCCGGCAAGTCCTTCCGAGCCGATCAGCCACACCTCAACGAACTTTTGCGGCCCCACCTTGGCACCCACAGACACAAGACCAGTCTCAATGAAATAGACGTGCTGCATGCGAACGCCGTAGCGGTGAAGAACTTGCCGTTTCGTCAGCGGCACCTCTTCGGAGAGCAACAGAACGTGCTTGAGTTCATCAGGTGGAAGCAGACGCAGTAATCTGTTGCGGACCTCAGACATCAGATCGAAAGTCCTAATACCTTCTGAACAACCGAGGTATCCAAATGTACGTTTTCGTACCAAAAAGATGAGACGGGTTGTCGTATTTATGTCAACGCCCGCCGACAACTCTGTCCTGATGATGTTAGATCAACTAGCTCTGTGTTTCGATCCCAGTTCAACAGCCGGCACCTTTGAAGCCTAGCATGAATGAACGCAGGTCACATCTTGATGCCCTCCGGCTCCAGCAAAATCGCGCTGTTCATTGACGGTGCCAATCTTCACTCAACGACAAAAGCGCTTGGCTTCGATATCGATTACAAGGGCCTGCTTAAGGAATTCGAAAGCCGGGGGACGCTTGTGCGCGCGTGCTATTACACGGCTATCATAGAGAGCCAGGAATACTCCTCGATCCGCCCGCTGCTTGACTGGCTGGACTACAACGGGTTTACCGTGGTGACGAAGGCCACGAAGGAGTTTGTAGACGCGAGCGGCCGTCGCAAGGTCAAAGGCAACATCGACGTCGAACTTGCAGTCGATGCGATGGAGCTCGCAGATCGCATCGACGAAATGGTGTTGTTCTCGGGCCACGGTGACTTTCGTCCGCTGGTGGAGGCGGTGCAGCGTCACGGTGTCCGTGTTACCGTCGTGTCCAGCCTTGCCACTCAGCCGTCAATGATCGCCGACGAGCTGCGACGGCAGGCCGACGTCTTTTGCGATATCAGGGAACTGCAGCAAAGGATTGGGCGCGCTCCTTCTGAGCAAGCGCGATCTCGTGTTGCGCGGGATCAAGCGCCGCGGTTCACGCAGCGCGCGATCGCGCAGTCGGGTGATGATGAAGATGACTAGCGGGACATGCGGAATTGAGGAGAGGTACAAGAAAGGGATCGAATTCGGGGCATCTATGGCTAGAGAAAAAGAACAAGGCAGACGGGTCACTTCAAATCGCGCCCTGAGCTTGCAGCGGGTTAATAT
>NZ_JBANAZ010000108.1:0-22281 GCF_059803455.1 Bradyrhizobium sp. UFLA05-108
GGTATTGCAGTGAAGGATGCGTCCAGCCTGCTGGCCGCGAGCGTCGCCCTCGCGGCGCAGGGCCCCCGAGGCGTCATCGCGACCGGTTGCACGCTCGCCGACACGCCAGCAGCGCAGGTGGAGACGACCCTCTGGCAGGGCGAAAAACTGTCGCGCTTTGCGACAGCACGGCTGCCGATCCGGCCGTGCGGGACCGGCGACCTGCTGTCGGGACTCGTGGCGGCGGGGCTTGCGAAGGGAGTGACGGCCGAGACGGCGGTTCAGCTGGCAGTCGATGCTGTGTTTGCGGTGCTCGGACACACACATCAAGCCGGGTCGGAGGAGCTTTGCCTCGTCACACCTACAGATTGAGTAAGTGCTATTGTAATTATCTATGGATGCTAAACGTGGCGGTTCGGAAATGCGGCAAACTTCGGGCCGTCAACAACACATACAGTTAGAAGCCCTATTGTCCCCGTAATACATTGTGTGGGTTGGGGTTGTTCGGGCGCGTATCGGGAGAACCTATCCATGGCAAGTGTTGAGCAATTGCGAAGAAAGGACTCGGTAAACTTGGTTCAGCTAGAGGCGGACATTGCGTCGGTTCGCCCGGGAAGTTCATTAGCTTCAATTGCATTACCTGATTATGTCGAGCACACGGAGGGGGTCACGCGCGTAGGGGCCCTCAGCGCAGAGGCGGTCATTCGCGACTACGAGTCCGCCGCAAAAGAGATCGAGGCGATGGGGGCCGAGCTGATCGGCGCTGCGCGAAAATGCGAAGAGCTGACGGCCCAGGTGCACGATGCGATCGCGTATATGCGCGAAACGGCTGCGGGTTACCGGGAAGAAGGACGCAAGATCTTCAAGAGGATCGAAGAATGCGCCCTGTTCACCGAGGACGTCCGCAAGACATGCGAGCAGGTGAAGCGCAGAATGGAAGCCTCAGGCCGTGTTTCCTCCACGGAGGAGAATGAGCCGGCCGAGCAGGAGCAGGTCTCCGAAAGCGCGTAGATCCCTCTGGATCTGGTCCCCTTGATCCGAGGGATGTGAGACCGCCCTCGGGCGGTCTCTTTTTGCTTTTTTCGAGAGCTTCGCGATCTGCCGCATTATCGGCTAGTGGCGCGTTGCACGGACTTCCAGCGTGGTCTGGGTGATCCTGGCCACGAAGCCCTCAAAATTTACGACCCTCTGCTTGACCAATTGTTCGTGCAGGCCGGCGATTTTCTGCGATTCTGCGACGAAGCTATCATACGCCTGCTTGGCGAATTCCATCTGAAGCTCGAACGCCTCCGCAGGTGAGCTAGCGCTCGCAAGCTTCCCGACGAAAGACCAGGCGTGTTCAAACGACCTCCTGGTGTAGTCGCCATAGGCATCTGTGATCGCCTGAAGACTAACCGGTACGAGTTCCATCGAAGCGGCTGGCACGTCTGCTGCCTCGGTGGTTGAAATCTCGGTCGACGGGAGCTGCAGATTGAGGTCGACATCGGCCTCCAGCTCGGTCGCTTGACTGGTTTCCGGCTCGGCAGCCGGCAACTGATCCGTTGCGGTCGCGTGTTGCTCGTCGGCCTTGGTCTGCTTCGTCTTTTTCTTTCGGTTACGCTGGCCGGATTTTCCGGTCGGCTTGGTCTGGTCCGCGCTCAACATTACAAAATCACTCCCCAAATCGATGAAGCCACAACCCTCCGCCGTATTTGCGCTAAAATCGCGATTACGGCTTGTCGCGGGCGTGGCAGGCATGTGATGAGATTTGGCAGGATGAACGCCGGGCCCGGAGGTATCAGCTTCCGTGGCACCTGCGAAATCTGCATTGTTGCAATGCAGCAACACGGGCTACCGCACTGCAGCATAAGGACATAGCTCCGGATCTCAAATCTACCCAGGAGATTCGGTGTGAAGACAATTTCGTTAACCATTGCAGCTGCCGCCATGTCGGTTGCTGCTGCCACCGCAGCGTTCGCCGCGGAACTGCCGAGCTATGAAGCCAATGGCTTTCCGGTCTCGCCGGTGCAGGTGGGCCTGCTCGGCGCCGCGCACGTGAACCAGCAGGCGGCCGCCACCACCGCGCCATCTCCGCAACAGGTCAGCGTGCTGACGTCGCGCGCCAAAGTGACGACCGCAACGACCGCGCCGGTGACAACCGGCACCGCGCGCTGAGCACGATCCGAGAGAGCAGGGTGGGCCTGCGCCGTTAGCCAGCCCATCCTGCCGGCTGATCCCGCGACCACGGTCCAGGTGCAGCCCCGGGCTCGCGTATCGTCAAATTGACAGACCTAAATTAACTCAATCGTAGATTGCGCACACTATCCGGTTGCGCGCAGGCCAAGCCTGGCACAACCGGAAAGGATACGATCTTGAAGCGCATTTTCGCAAAATTTATCGCTGACGAGTCCGGCGCGACCGCGATCGAGTACGGACTGATTGCCGCCGGCATCGCGCTTGCCATCATCGAAGTCATCTATGCGCTCGGCACCAATCTGGTTGAGAAACTCACCGCGCTGGCGACCGCGTTGAAGTAGAGCGCTGAACGCGTGGCCCCGGATGGAGTGAAAGCGTAATCCGGGACCATGCCGCAGGGCCGAAGTTCCGGTTTGCGCTTCGGCCTTCGCTCGTTGAGCTACGGCGGACAAGTCGCTCCGTCCGGCTACTGAACGCTTTACCGATCGCGTTGATTGATAAATACCGCAAATCAGAAATTTTGTAAACGGGGAATCTGTCGGACCGTTGGGGCCGATCAACCGAACAGCGCGGCGTAGATCACGTAAATCCAGCCCAAGATGCCATGGATGATCGCCCACAGGATCGAATGGTTCTTGGTGTAGGAGATCGCGATGGCCAGCGCCGAGCCGAACCCGACGCCATATTTCGCGCTCTCGACCCGAACTCCGTAGTAGCGATTGCCGTTCATGGTCGTCCTCGCTTCGCTGGTCGTCGTGGTGCGGCTTTACGCCTTCCGCACGAACTCCGATTTCAGATTCATCGCGCCGATGCCGTCGATCTTGCAGGCGATGTTGTGCCCGTCGCTGGCGTCCTGGAGGCGGATGTTCCTGACCTTGGTGCCGCCTTTGACGACCGACGACGATCCCTTGATCTTGAGGTCCTTGATCACGATGACGCTGTCGCCATCGGCAAGCCCATTGCCGTTGGCATCACGCGCGCCCGCCTCCTGCGCCGCTTCCGAGGCCGCCTCAGTCGACGTGCTCCACTCATGGGCGCATTCCGGGCAGACCCAGAGACCGCGATCCTGGTAGGCATGCTCCGAACGGCAGTTCGGGCATTTCATGGCGTCGTCCATCGTCAAACTCATCCCCCTTCTCAGGCGGGCGCACCGTAGGGGCCGGGGAGGGGAAAGCAAGGGAAATCCGGGCCGTTTCCCTCCCATCATCGTGACGCAGCATTTGGCTGATACGGCTTGTGGCCTGCCTCACGAAGCATAGCTGATGGGGAGCGGATTACCGCTTGCGCCTCTTTCAGGTAACATCATTGCATGAGCGAAATCGAAACCCTGTTTGGTGTGTTGCGCCAGTCGGCTGACGAAGGCGTCGTCGACATGCTCGAGCGCATGGTGCGGGAGGCGCCGGACCATGCCTTGAACCGCATGAACGCGCTCGACCTTGCGGCAAATGCCGGCCTCGACGAGGAGCGCGTCGTCGCAGGCCTGCTGCACGCGGTGCAGCTCGGCATGGCCGAGCTGACCTGGAGCGTGATCTGCCCGAGCTGCGCCGGTGTGCTGTCCGCCAACAAGAGCCTGAAGACCCTCAACAGCCCGCACTATCATTGCGCCTTCTGCGCCGCGGGCTATGAGACGACGCTGGACAATCTGGTCGAGGTGACCTTCACGATCAGCCCGCGGGTGCGCAAGATCGCGGCCCACAATCCCGACGAGCTGTCGCTGGCCGACTACTATCGCCAGATCTTCTGGAGCTCGGCGATCGATCTCCCGGGCGACGTGGAGACGCTGCTGCGCGAGGTGACGCTCGAGACCTTCGACCTACCGCCGGGCGAGCGAGCCATCCTGTCCCTGCACGCGCCGGAAGGCACGTTGATCGTCTTCGATCCCGTGACGCACACCGCCCAGTTCCTCGAGATCAAGGGCGAGGAGACCAGCGAGCGGCAAAACCTCTCGATGATCTTCAGCAAGGCCGAGACGCCTGCCGAGGCGGTCACACTGCGCCCGGGGCCGTTGCGGCTGGCGCTGGACAACCGCACCGATGGCCGCGTGCTGCCGGCGGTGTGGGTCGCAAACAAGGCGCTCGAGGATCTCCTGACGCGGCGCAAGCCGGCGCTGACGGCAAAACGCCTCCTCACCAACCAGACTTTTCGCGATCTCTACCGCACCGACACACTCGCCATCGGCCAGCGCCTGAAGATCCTCAGCCTGACCTTCCTGTTCTCGGACTTGCGCGATTCGACGGGGCTCTACGAGCATGTCGGCGATCTCGTCGCCTTCGATCTCGTCAATGAGCATTTTCGCCTCTTGCAGGAGATCATCGTCTCCGAACACGGCGCCATCGTGAAGACGATTGGCGATGCCGTGATGGCGACCTTCGAGACGCCCGACCGTGCCATTGCCGCCGCCATCCGCATGCGCGAGGCGATGAGCGACCTCGGCGCCGAGCGCCAGCATCAGGGCCTGCTGCTGAAGATGGGCATCCACGAAGGCTCGTGCCTCGCGGTCACGCTCAACGGCCAGCAGGACTATTTCGGCCAGACCGTCAACATCGCCTCGCGCGTCCAGGGGCTTGCCGCCTCACGCGCGATCGTGGTGACGGAGCCGGTGGTGGAGCACGCCAGCGCGCGGACCCTGCTCGAGGCCGGCGGCTTGCAGCCGACGCGCCGCAGCGTGGCACTGAGCGGCATCGCGGACCGGGTGTCGGTGTACGAGATCCCCTGAGGCGGGCAGGGCCGGGTGGGGACAAAACCAAAAACGCGAAAACAACCCCATGCAAAGTAGCCGGTGGCCGGGTGGGACGATCTACGGATTTGACGAATTCGGTTGACGCGTCGGGCAAATCACCGGCATGATGTCATCATCGCAGTTGACGGTCCGCAGCCCGGATGGAGCAAAGCGAAATCCGGGACTGGAGCCCACGGGACAATACCCGGATTGCGCTGCGCTCCATCCGGGCTACGCGACTCCTTATGTACGGCCGTTCAAGACGGACGTGATCTCTTTAATGGTTGCTTTGCAGATCGCGCTGCTTGATGCGGTCGCCGCATCTTGCGCGGCCATTTCTGGAAATCATACTGGAGGCCGTCATGCCCGTTGCGCAGAAAGCTGTCATTGCCACCACCTCGCTACGTGGTTTCATTCTCAGGCATCTGGCGCTGTTCGCGGCGGCCGCGCTGTTCGTGTTCGTGCTGGGCTTGACCTATGGGCTGGATCTCAGCCCGGGATTTTTCTGAGCGAAAGTGAACTCGTAGCCCGAATGAGCGAAGCGACATCCGGGGAACGGAAGACCCGGATGTCGCTCCATCCGGGCTAGGCTGCTCTACCCGTCGTACAGGCTCACCAATCCGGATAGCCGTAAAGGTCCATCATATAGGGCGGGGGCATCCAGGGTCCTCGCGGCGGCCGGGCCCGCCGAGGTGCGGCTGCCTGTACGTGCTGGCGCACAGGCGCATCGTTCTCCTTCATCACGGTCCGCGCAACTGGTTTCGCGGATGACGCAGCGACCTGCGTTTGCAGCGCCTGCACCTGCGCAGCGAGGCGCGCAGCGTCCCCCGCATCCTTCTCCCGCGCCGTCTTGAGTTGTTGAATGGCGTCGGCCTGCTCGCGAAGCGTTTGCTCGTGACTGCTTTTCAGTTGCTCGAGCTTTTCGTTGATGCTCGCAAGCGACTGCGTGATGGTCTTGAGCGATTGCGCGAGCTCGGCGGCTGTCTGGTCGGGCGGTGTGGCGGGGGCTGGCGGAACACTTTCCGCTTGCTTCTCCACTTGCTTCTCCGGTTCCTTGGGGACCGGCGGTGCCGGCACGGACGTCGGCCCATCCGCAGCAGCTAGCTGGACTACCGGCGACGTCGGAGAATTGCGAGGCTCCGACACCTCCGGGGGCGCAACCGCGGCCGGCGGGGCCCATCGCGCCATGATCGCTTTGGCCTCATCGCGATATTGCGAAGCGAAGGCAGCACCAAGGATGCCTATCGCCAGCAGCAGGCCAACGAAGGCGCGCAGCATGGGTCGATCCCCTTTCAGGCCTTGATGGTTACCTTGCTGGCTAACCGGGCTCTGCGGCGCCGGCGGCTTATCCGGGGAAACGTCGCTGCGTTCCGCATCGGCCTTTGCTTGCGGGGCGGGCGGGCTATCGCTGCCGCGTTCCAATCCGGAAACCACTCGGTCCAGCCGCGCAAGTTCTTCGTTAGCGCTTTTGATCTGCTCATAGGCCCGCGTCAGCTCGCCATCGGCGTGCGGTTCAGCAGGCTTCGGATCATCCGGCTTCGGGTCGTGCGTCTCAGCCACCGATGCGCTCTCCATTCAGCCTCGCGTCAACGGAACGAGTGCGGCAGTCCGATCAAGAGGATAGTTCTCGCCGCCGTCCAAGACAACGCGGGCGCGAGGGAGAAATTATGGCGACCGTCATCCGGGCTGCGGGTTGACTACAGGAGCTGTTCCCCGATCGCCTTGCAGCCGCACGTTGTCCCCTAGGCATCCGTGCGACGTGCTATGTTATGGCGGGGAGGATGATCAATGAGAGTCCTGACAGCGCTACTCGCCCTGCTGCTTTCAAGTCCGGCCGCCGCCCAGGACTGCCAGACATGCTCGATGGCCGACGCCTGCATGAAGGAATACGGCAAGGCGACCTCGGAAGCCCAAAGGGCCACCAGGCAAGCCATCCGGGATTGGAAGCAGAATCTGGACAGAAAGGCCTCCGCGGAATTGTCCAGCAGGGGCATAGCCGCACTGCAAGACACAATGGAGACGCAGGTTCGTTCGGAGCTGGAGCGCCTGAAGGAATGCCTGGCGAAGATCAGGTAGCGGGGAAGCTCTCGACCCATCGCAGGGGCTTCGCACCCCAAATGTCGTGACAAGCCGGTTTGGTGCGCGCGGTGGCCGAAATCCGCCGGCGGCAACGGCGGTCATTCGAGCATGGCGAGAGCGAATTAGCTTGCCTTGCTTTGTGTCCTTCAGCACTCTTCGCGGGAAGGAGACTGACGCATGAAAATGATGACCGTCGCATGTGCTCTCGGAACGGCCCTCGTTGTGTGTAACCTTGGGATATCAGGTGCTGAAGCCCGGGCACGGAAGGCCCAGGTAGTTCGCGAACCACAGCAGAGGCTTGTTGTCACGGTGCCCGTGCTCAGGCCCACTCCGTGGGATTATAATGTTGTTCCACGCTATCGTTATCGCCCTGAGGACGACCGGGTCGATCCGTACGGTCCGCCGCTGGTGCCGTCGTGGGTCCGCTATGAGGGGTGGCGGTGGCCATACTGGTGGTGAACAACGATCGCATGATCGGCCACCGTACGCTCTCTACGCTCATCCGGGCTACTGTAGGGTGGGCAGAGCGAAGCGTGCCCACCTCTTTGGTCGCCACGGGCAGAAGTGGTGGGCACGTCGCTTACGCTCCTTTGCCCACCCTACGCGTTGCTACGCCCTCTAAGACTTAACCGCCGTCATCCGCCGCGAGGCGCAGGAATTGCCGCTTCATCGCGTTGACCCTGGAGATATAGCCCGCGACGAGATGATCGCCGCAGCGCTCGCCGGCCATCATCTGAAAGTGACGGCGTGCGTAGGCTAAGGCGGGGCCCGCGCCGCAGAGATGGATCAGAGCGGCCAGATCCTGCTTCTGCTGCGCGCTTGCCTTCACATCGCCCGCGAGGCCGAGAACCGCAACCACATTGCGGTCCAGATACACCGATGCCAGCTCGATCGCGTGGCTCGGGATTGCGCGGATATGGAAGCTGGTGAACCCGCAGCCGGTCTCCGTGACCGCGTTGCCGCGGATGCAGAACCGCGCGGCCTCGGCATAAGCCGGATCAGTCATCTGGTAGAGGCCGACGGCGCTCGAGGCGGGCCGGTAAATCGCGAGAGGATTGAGGCTCCATCGCCAGCGCCAGTAGGTGCGCGCCACCGGATTGCCCGAACTCTCGACCTGCGCCAGCGCGGCCAGCAATTCGGGCGTGATCGTAGCGGTGGAATAGGTGCGGAACAGCGGCCCGTATTGCCGCCAGTTCTCGGCCGGCTCCTTGTCGAGGGTGTTTCCGACAAAGACGAACAGCTCGGTCGGCTTGCGCATCACGTGATAGGCGATGTTGAAAAGCGCGATGGCCGCAAGCAGCATCGCGACGCCACACGCGATCCGAACCATCCGCGGTGCGCGCGCGAATGTCTTTCGCACCCACCGGGCGCCCCGCCGGAACTTGCGCAGGCGAGGGAGGAGGCTGTTGCTTTTCCTTGGCATGGCTTTTGGAGCTAGGGTTAATGCGGCTGGCGCTTGCGACCATCACCCGGCGAAGTCGATGGTATTGCCGTGAAATCTGGCGTCACCGCCCTCCGACTCCGTCTCATTGAATCCCGGCTCTGCGCTCACCCGGCCGATCGGGTCCTTGCGAGAAACAACATGCGTCTGTAGGTTGCGCCGCAGTAGCGTTAATTTTCCGTAAATGGATCGAGTGAAATGACCGCAATTCGGAGCGTGGCGTCGGAAGAAGGTTTGGACCGGAAAATGCCACCGGGTGTGCTTCTCGAAGGTCCGGTGGTCGACGCCAAGTTTCTCGATTCCTATATCGCGTTCGGCTTCATGATCGGCGGTTCGATCGCTGCGCTGATCTGGGGAGTCTGGCAAGGCATCGGCCGGGTGGAGGTTTCGGTCTTCGTCGGCATGTTCATGCTGACCACGGTCGGGATCGGCTTCATGCATCGCTACTTCGTGCACCGGAGCTTCCGGTGCAGTCCGGTCATGCGGACGATCTTCGCCGCGATCGCGACGCTGGCGGTGCAGGGCTCGATCCTGAAGTGGGTGAGCAACCACCGGCGGCACCATCTTCACTCGGACAAGCCCGGCGACGTCCACAGCCCCTACTATGACGGCGACGGCAACCGCTATGTCAACTTCGTCAAGGGCATGATGCATGCGCAGGGCGGCTGGGTGTGGGACCAGGCCACGACCGATGGCGAATACTACGCCAAGGATATTCTGGCCGACCCGATCTCCATGTTCTTCACCAGAACACGCTGGTACTGGTACGCGCTGTCGGCGGTGATCATTCCGGGTGCGATCGGCTACGCGTTCGGCGGCGTGCACACGATGATTGGCTGCATATTGTTCTCCGGCCTGTTCCGCAGCTACGTCATGACCATGGCCACCTCGCTGGTCAACTCGGTCTGCCATAGCGACGGTCGCTACGGCTACCGTCGCTTCGAGACCTCCGACGGCACGACCAACGAGCTGGTGACCACGATCCTCACCTTCGGTGAAGGGCTGCACAACAACCATCACCGGTTTCCGCGCGACGCCTACATCTCGCACGCCTGGTACGAGATCGACATCAACGGCCTGATCATCCTGGGGCTTGGGAAGCTCGGGCTCGTGCATGACATTTTCGTTCGCCCCGCATCTGTTAGAGCCGTCGCCGCCGAGACGCCGTTCGACGGCGTCGGCGAAGACCTTGGCTCGTCGGGCGCAAGGTAGACTTGTCCGCTCTTCCGGGAAGCACGTAGGATGGGTTGAGCACCTGCGAAACCCATCAATCGGTGCGGCGACTAGAGATGGGTTTCGCTTCGCTCTACCCATCCTACGTCCTACGAGCTTGCTCGAAAATGTGGCTACAAGTGTGAAATAGCGCACAGACGGAAACCCGTCGGTCTGGTTGTGTGGCGCGCATGTTGGCCCTGCCTCCAGTACACTCTGTGAGAGGGGCATGCGGCAATCTCAGGAACCTCGTCATGTGCGTCCACAAGCTCACGGCCATGCTTTGCAGCTTTCGCATTGAGTCCACCTTGAGCGGGTGAACCAAAGAGGTTCGGGTGCGCGCTAAACAAGGCGCACAGGGATTTTTCTGGGCCCCGCCGGTGACGGACGGGGCTTTTCATTTGTTTGTCTTGCCCATGCCTGCCGGCGGTGGCCCTGCGAAGAAGGACGCGGGGTCATGTGGGAGTATTTTGGACCCGATTTCGCTTTTGACGTGGTGAAAGGGGTGGTCGCCGGAGTCGCCTCTATGGCATTTCAGGTGATCGCCCCGCGGACCTTTCGTGCCGCGAAGCAATTTCGCGCGCGCTGGGTTGCCAGGAAGGCTGCAAGGCAAGCCGCAAGACAAGCACGCCGCAATGCGCCGGCGAATGATGAGCGGTGAGAAGCCAATAGCGCGGATGGAGCTCGTAGGGTGGGTTAGCCGAAGGCGTAACCCACCACTCTTTGCCTGGGCGGAAACGAATGAAGTGGGTTACGCCTAGCGAACTGCAAGGCTAACCCACCCTACGCGCGCTGCATACGCAAAAGCCGGGCTCGGGCGTAATGCATATTGCTAACCGCGGATTGATGGAGAACATTGATGCTGCCAATCTCGGGGGGGGGCATCCATTCAGCCCTGATTGAAGTGATTTTCAAAATAGATGGAGCTGGCATGAATTATTCGAATTTGCGAATTTTCTTCGTTGCTGTCGCGGGCATCGTTGTTGCCTCGGCCAATCCCGCTTCCGCACAAATCGTGGCGCTGGGCCATAGCGCCGTACGTGGCAACGTCTCCGAATCCGAAATGTGGCCGGCCGTGCTGGAGGGATTGCTGCGCGCCAAGGGTTCTCAGGTCCATGTCGCAAATGCGGGCGTTTGGGGAGAGACCACTGACGCGACACTTGCGCGGGTGTCGAGCGCAGTCCCCGCGGGGACCAGGATCGTCATCCTGTGCGACAATGCCGCCAACGACATCAGGCACAATATGAGCCCGGCTCAGGCCGCTGCCAATATCGCGGCGATCAAGAGCCAGTTGAAAGCGCGGGGCATCCGTGTCGTCGACGCCATGGGGATTTACATGTCGGTGGTGAGGCAGCCGGGCGGCACCGGTCCCGATGGACGTCATTTGAGCGTCGAGGGCAACAAGAAAGTCGCGGCGGCACTGGTCGGCATGGTGCGGTAGTTTGTTGGACAGCGCGTAGGATGGGTTGAGCCTTTGCGAAACCCATCATGCTCGCCGCGGCATTGATGGGTTTCGCTGCGCTCTACCCATCCTACGCGCTGGCGGACAAGTCGCTCCACCCATCACCGTGGGCAAGCTCATTCAAAGCCTCAGCAAGAAAATAGAACGTTAAGACTTGCTGGCGGTTGATTTGCGCGATTCCGATTCGTTCCTTGAGAACGAAGCAGAGTCAGATGCAGAACAAATTTCCTGCATAGCTCGGTGGGTTAGCCCTGCGGCTGCGCGAAGCGCAGTCCGCCAGGCGTAACCCGCCACTTCTCTCACCGTACGAAAGCAAAGTGGTGGGTTACACTTCCGCCTTCGCTCGTTGAGCTTCGGCGGACAAGTCGCTAACCCACCCTACGATCCCGCGCTCGATCCATCCTGCGGGCTGCGCGCTACGAGCTGTCGGCTGCAAGATCGTGAGGACGCTTGTCGGTTGCGCGGGTTCCCGCGTGCGGTGCGAGGTCCGTCGGTTAATACATTGGTCATTCCTTTGCAGTCATTTTCACGGCCTCATTCAACAGGGAGGCACCATGTCTGACGTCACCATTCCCGGCGGAAAAATTCGTTCGTTCGTCGAGCGGATCGAGAATCTGGATACCGAACTGCAGGAGTTGAACGAGCAGAAGAAGGAAGTGTTTTCGGAAGCCAAGGCCGAGGGTTTCGATGTGAAGATCCTCAAGGAGATCATCAAGCTGCGGAAGCAGGACGAGGACGAGCGCGACGAGCGAGAAACCCTGCTTGATCTCTACATGAGAGCGATGGAGACGGCGGCGCCGGAACAGGCGAAAGCGGCGTGAGACGATCGGCTTGATGTGTGAGGAGAGATAGCCGCAATCGGCGGATTGCGGCTACCGCTCCAGCACGTAGGATGGGTTGAGCCCTTGCGAAACCCATCATCTTTGCAGCGGCAATTGATGGGTTTCGCTGCGCTCTACCCATCCTACGAGCTACGACGAACTATTCCGCGCCCGAGTGGCCGGCATATTCGGCCCAGGGCGAATGTGCTCGAGGCAGCGCGAGCGATTCTCGATCTTATTGAGGGCGGGCGAAGGAACTGCCTGGATTGAGTTGGCCGGCGCCGAGCGCCGTTTTTCAGGGCCCGCCTGTTGATCGTTCAATTCCATACGGTATCGGCGATCGATGCCGGAAGAATAGTGACATCCGCAAAATGACTCTGCTAGCCTTTGTGCACAATGAAACGAAGCGGGTAGGGACTATGTTTGGATGTGTGGGATTGACGCCGGTGCGGGTGCTCGCGGTGGTCGCAGCGTTGATCGCTTCACAGGCGCGCGCAGAGTTCGCGGCCCTTCCGGTAGGCCCGCTGTGGGGCGATCAGGATCTGTCTCCGTTCTATCGCTGGACGCAGGCGCTGCCCGAGCGCGCTGGAGTCATGCTGCGCGAGGAGCCGATGCTCGCGCAGCCGGAGATCACGAAGGCAGCTCTTGCCGAGCGAATTCTCTACACCTCGACCGACCTGCGCTGGAACGCGAGCGTCGTTCCCGTGAGCGGGACGCTTTATTTGCCCAAGGGGGAGCCGCCGGCCGGGGGCTGGCCATTGGTCGCGTGGGCGCACGGGACGCTGGGCGTGTCTGATCGCTGCGCGCCGTCCTGGACGGGCCACAAGCCGCGCGATGCCACCTATATAGAGCGATGGCTTGAAAATGGTTTCGCCGTGGTGGCCACGGACTACCAGGGCCTTGGTGGCCCCGGACCGCATCCCTACCTGATCTGGGAAGCGGAAGGGCGCTCCGTGCTTGACGCCGTGCGTGCCGCACTTGTTTCCCATGCCGAAAAGCTCGCACGCAAAGTCTTCGTCACCGGCCAATCGCAGGGCTCCGGCGCGGCTCTGGGCGCGACACGCATTTCGAGGAGTTACGCTCCCGATGTGCCGCTGCTCGCAACAGTCGCGACAGGTCTCGTCTCCACCTTTCCGGACGGTCCCTATAAGCTGCCGGAGCAAGCAATTGGCTCACCAGTCTATGTCTCGCTCACGATGCTGGGTGGCGCCCTGCCGGACGATGCGCCACCGCTCGACGAGCTCGTGACCGAAAAGGGTAGGGCGCTTGTGAAGGCTGCGCGCGAGGGCTGTACCGCCGAGATGCGCTCGGCGGCCCAGCGGGATGAAATCACGGCGGACAATGCCTTCGTGGAGCCTCTTGAGAAGATCGAGGCAAGACTTGTCCGTGTCACCGACATGTCCCCCGCACGCTTGCCCGTGCCGGTTCTGCTCGGCACCGGCCTTGCCGATTCGCTACTGGTGCCGCGTCGGCAATTTGCCGCTGTGGCGGCTTTGTGTGCTGCCGGCAGCGATGTTGTATGGCGGACCTATTCCGGCGCCAGTCACAACGGTGGACTGAATGCCGCCTTCCCGGATGCGCTGGCGTTCTTCCGCGATGCACTCGCGGAGCACAAGCCACAAAGTAATTGCGGTAGCATCACCGAGCCCGGTCTCCCAGCCTCGCCGGCGCCAGAGATTCCCTTCAACGACTAAGCGTCAAGCGGAACGACACCTCAGAGATCGGGTTAGCTTCGGGGCGGAGGTAACAGGCGCTTATGCGCGCGTCTCCACCACCGTAGGCAAGCTCATTCAAAGCCTCAGCACGTAGGATGGGTTGAGCCCTTGCGAAACCCATCATCTTTGCAGCGGTAATTGATGGGTTTCGCTGCGCTCTACCCATCCTACGAGCTGGAGCCGACAATCAATAGCGGCCGCCGCTGCCCTTTTGCTGCGTGATCCAGTCCGACAATGTTTTCGGTGTCGATTTCGTAGTCCGTCCCGGTGATGCCTTCGGATTGTCGCTGACGCCTTTCGTCGGACGGGTGCGCGGCGCTTCCGTTGCGTTGACGCGCTTCGAGGCAGCTGTCGATGCCTCCGCGGCTTCCTTCTCGAGGCGCAACTGTTTCAATCGCGCCATCTTGATGCGCTCAGCCTCGACTTCTGGTCTGTCGGACAGCAGGGGCTTGTGTTGAGCAAGCTCGGCTGGGACCAAGACACCGATAATGGTTGTCTCGCCGAGCGCCTTGCAGGCTTCGAGCCGATGCAGTCCCTCGACCAGAACGAGGCGGTCTCCGTCGAGCCGAACGGAAATGGGGGCCTGTTGTCCGATGTCCAGAATGCTTTCCGCGATCTCCCCGACGGTTTCGGGCCTGATGGCTTTCTTCTGCTTCGTGGGAACGAAGATCTTCTCGATCGGGAAGCTTTCCGGTTTGGGCACAACTTGACTCCGCTTCTACCGGGCCCGTCGGAACCCATGCCGGTGGTGTCTGGAGTTTAGGAGGGAAGGGCTCGACCGCAAAGGCAATTTCTGGGGATTACGGTGTGCACCTAATCGCGGAGCATGCGAAAGTTAGCTGAAGCACGTAGAAAGTTAGCTGAAGCACGTAGGATGGGTTGAGCCCTTGCGAAACCCATCATCTTTGCAGCGGCAATTGATGGGTTTCGCTGCGCTCTACCCATCCTACGTGCTCTATGCAAGCGCAAGCGGCCACCTCGAAGTCATTTCCGTTTGCTTGCCGATTGTTTAGGCGTGGCATCAATCACAACGATTTCTGAAGCCGGTTCTCCAGCCTTCAAGCGCGCTTCCCGGATTGCTCGTATTTGGTTGAGTTTGTCTCCGACATCTCCATAGTCGATCACGACAAAGATACCATGGTTAGTACGAGCCGCCTCCTTATAGATCTCTAATTGCCTCTCGTAACCGTGTCGAACCGTTCCGTGCGACCGCTTCATTTCGACGAGTACTCGCGCTTCATAGCCGCCACTGAATTTAAAATCGACGGGTCCTCCTCCCATATTGGCTTCCGGTGAGATGTCGATGTTGTTTGCTTTGCAAAAGCTATCGGCCATCGCGAAGTAGATCAGTTGTGCGGCTCGCTCTCGTTTCGGCACTCCGTCAATCCAGAGCTCTTCCCACAAGTTTCCTTTTTCAACATGATGTTTGAAAAGGTCGAGGGTCTGATGAACCATATCGACGATCGTCGAAAAACCAGCTGAAAAATCGTAGCGCTGACCGGTCTTAAAGAGAGTGGTGTCGGTAGCCAGTATTTCTTTTAAGCGAAAGTAGCCGAGCGCATCCTTATTTGGATCATAGTGGGCGGCAGAGCCCTTTACGGACTGCAAAAACGAATCGAAAAGTTCGGCGGACTCCGTTGCAGCAGATCGCAACGCCGCCTTTCGTTCTGCGACGGTTGGTCGAGTGATCCCTGCCAAATACCTATTGAC
Organism: Bradyrhizobium sp. UFLA05-108; assembly: GCF_059803455.1. NCBI lineage: Bacteria > Pseudomonadati > Pseudomonadota > Alphaproteobacteria > Hyphomicrobiales > Nitrobacteraceae > Bradyrhizobium > Bradyrhizobium sp. UFLA05-108. Next base: position 15,314 of record NZ_JBANAZ010000108.1, read on the forward strand.
GCGGTCTCTAATCTGGCGGTTCGCAGTCGCCGCTGCTTCGATCTGTGACCAATCGTTTGCGATCGGCAAATCACGAACTATATCGCGAGGCACTAGGACGACAGTCTTTTCCACGGCAGCGGGATCGTGAAAGGAGGGCAAACCGTATTCGTCAAGCTCGTCTTGCTTCCTCACCGGGATGCCTTGCGATTGACAGAAAGCTTCCGTCACCTTGGCGAGCTGGCTGGCGATAACCCGCGTGGTAAAGTCACTAATCGTGTCTGGGCCGACTCGGTCTTCAAAAAACCCCATGAGCGAGATCATTTCCGGGTCGCGAGCACCCAAATCAACGATCTCCTTTGAAGTGCGAAGAATCGTCTCCCTGATCTCGTCGGGCCGCGAATTGCCTGACCTGCCGCTCCCTCCATAACCGAGGCCATTTTCTGGAGGTTCACGAAGATTGAGGAGACGTCGGGCACCGCGCCATGCGGCGTCTCCTTCTGCTCGCGAGATAACAAGCAAGCGTATAAAGTTCTCAAAATGCGCGCGAAAGGCCGGGAGAGCTTCGGTTCGAATGACGAGATTAGCCGACTTTCCAAGTAGAACTGGATCGATGAAAAGCTGCGTGTCGACGTTCAAGAAGGGGTCGATCAGACCAGCGTCGTGTAGAACTTTCGGTCCAATACCAAAATGCGTCGAAAAGAGAACCGGGTTCTTGACTATCGCCATATTTCGCTAGCCATCTTCCGGACGGCCCCAGACGTACCCGCAGCTCTTACGGCAAATGGTCCGCATGAGCAGAGCGGCACGTGGGGTGGGTTAGCTAGATGTTGCCCGGACATCGCTGCGCTGATCTGGGGTAGGCGTGTTGGGCCGAGCAGCTACGGTTTGCGCCATTTGTCAGGCGTACCCCTCGACGTATGACGGACGCGCTCGACATGAGGCGTTGTATCGGGACTCAATTCCCGAGCCCGTTCGATGGCTTCACGTTGGGTTGGAAGCACGTCGCTGGCCCTATCGGAGTTGGCTCGTCGAACGGCATAGTCGCCCTCGTCTCGGCGCTCTACATATATCCGTTTGTCCTTCATTTGCTTGCCCTCATGTGATTAGGGCGGCCCAAACGGACCGCCCCAACTAGTAGTAGTGGTTCAATTTGTTCACGAACACCCCGTCGTGCTGCCGCACGTATCGCACTTCATGCAGGTGCCATTCCGCACCAGCGTGAAGTTGCCGCACTCGCTGCACATCTCACCTTCGTAACCCTTTGCCTTCGCTTCCGCGCGGCGTTCGGCCTTGGTGGGGACGACCGTCTGCGCGGTGCCGGCCTTGCTCCACCGGAGCTGCTCGAGCTTCTCTGTTGGAGAGAGGTCGTGGCTGGCTTCCTGCTTCAGGGCGACGGCGCCTTCGATCGTGTCGCCGGCGCGGGCGGATGCGCCGTGCAGCGCGGTGACGCGGTGGCCGCCGGCGGGGGCGCTGTCGTTGCCGGAGGAGACCGCGGCCGAGCCGCCGCGCATCACGACCAGGTTGTCGGTGCGCGAGCGGGTGAGGCCGCGCGAGACCAGCTTGGTCGCGTGGTGGCCGCCCTCGTCGTCCGGCTCCTTGCCTTCCTCGACGCCCTTGCCGAGCGCGTCAAAGCCCGTCTCGCTGGGATCGACGTGGGCGAGGTCGAAGCGGCTGAGGTAGCTCACCGCCAGCTCGCGGAAGACGTAGTCGAGGATCGAGGTCGCGTACTTGATGCTGTCGTTGCCCTGCACGGGGCCCGCCGGCTCGAAGCGGGTGAAGGTGAAGGCGTCGACATATTCGTCGAGCGGCACGCCGTATTGCAGGCCGAGCGACACGGCGATGGCGAAGTTGTTGATGAAGGAGCGGAGCGCCGCGCCTTCCTTGTGCATGTCGATGAAGATCTCGCCGAGACGGCCGTCGTCATACTCGCCGGTGCGCAAGTACACCTTGTGGCCGCCGACGACCGCCTTCTGGGTGTAGCCCTTGCGGCGATCCGGCATCTTCTCGCGCTCGCGCATCACGATGATGCGCTCGACGAGCTTTTCGACGATCTTCTCGGAGACCTGGGCGGCACGCGCCGCCATCGGCTTCTCGTAGATCTGCTCGACCGCATCATCCTCGTCCTCATCATCGCTGATGAGCTGCGAGTTGAGCGGCTGGGAGAGTTTTGAGCCGTCGCGATAGAGCGCGTTGGCTTTCAGGGCGAGTTTCCACGACAGCATGTAGGCGGACTTGCAGTCCTCCACCGTGGCGTCGTTCGGCATGTTGATGGTCTTGGAGATCGCACCCGAGATGAAGGGCTGGCTCGCGGCCATCATGCGGATGTGGCTCTCGACCGACAGATAGCGCTTGCCGATCTTGCCGCAGGGGTTGGCGCAGTCGAACACCGGATAGTGCTCGGCCTTCAGGTGCGGGGCACCTTCCACCGTCATCGCGCCGCAGATGTGGACGTTGGCCGCCTCGATCTCGCGCTTGGTGAAGCCGACGGCCTGGAGCAGATCGAAGCCGGGGGCTGCGATCGCCTCGGCACCGATGCCGAGCTGCTCGCGGATGAAGTCCTCGCCAAAAGTCCACTTGTTGAAGGCGAACTTGATGTCGAAGGCGGTCGGCAGGGCCTTTTCGACCTTGGCGATCGCCTCATCAGTGAAGCCTTTGGCCTTCAGCGTCGAGGCGTTGATGCCGGGGGCGTTGGAGAGCGAACCGTGGCCGACGGCATAGGCTTCGATCTCCGCGATCTCGCTCTCGCGATAGCCGAGCGCGCGCAGCGCTGCGGGGACCGCGCGGTTGATGATCTTGAAGTAGCCGCCGCCGGCGAGCTTCTTGAACTTCACCAGCGCGAAGTCGGGCTCGATGCCGGTGGTGTCGCAATCCATGACGAGGCCGATCGTGCCGGTCGGCGCGATCACCGTGGTCTGGGCGTTGCGATAGCCGTGCTGCTCGCCGAGCTCGAGCGCCGCATCCCAGGCTGCCTGCGCATGCGCGACCAGGTCGGCTTGCGGGCAGGAGGCGTGGTCGAGCGGCACCGGATTGACCGAGAGCGCCTCGTAGCCGGAGCTCTGGCCGTGCGCGGCGCGGCGGTGGTTGCGGATGACGCGCAGCATGTGCGCGGCATTCTTCTTGTAGCCGGGGAAGGTGCCGAGTTCGGCCGCCATCTCCGCCGACGTCTTGTAGGTGACGCCGGTCATGACGGCAGTCAGCGCGCCGCAGAGCGCGCGGCCTTCCTTGCTGTCATACGGCAGGCCCATGGTCATCAGCAGGCCGCCGATATTGGCGTAGCCGAGGCCGAGCGTGCGGAACTCGTAGGAGAGCTCGGCGATCGCGCGGGAGGGGAACTGCGCCATCATCACGGAGATTTCGAGCACGAGCGTCCAGAGCCGGCAGAGATGCTCGTAGCCATCGACGTCAAAGTGCTTGGTCGTCGTGTTGTAGAACGTCAGCAAATTGGCGGAGGCGAGGTTGCACGCCGTGTCGTCCAGGAACATGTATTCCGAGCACGGATTGGACGCGCGGATGTCGCCGGACGCCTTGCAGGTGTGCCAGTCGTTCATCGTGGTGTTGAAGTGCAGGCCCGGATCGGCCGACGCCCAGGCGGCGTAGCCGATCTTCTCCCAGAGGTCGCGGGCACGCAGCGTCTTCGTCACCTTCTTGTTGGTGCGGCCAATGAGGCTCCAGTCGCCGTCGGTCTCCACCGCGCGGAGGAAGTCGTCCTTCAGCGAGACCGAGTTGTTGGAGTTCTGGCCGGAAACCGTGAGGTAGGCTTCCGAATCCCAGTCGGTGTCGTAGGTGTCGAACTGGATGTCCTTGTAGCCCTGCTTGGCGAACTGGATCACCCGCTTGATGTAGTTGTCGGGCACGAGGCTCTTGCGCGCGAGCTTGATTTCGCGACGCAGGGCAGGGTTCTTCTCGGGATCGAAGCAATCATCGCCCGAGCCTTCGCAGTTGACGCAGGCCTTCAGCACCGCCTTGAGGTGCTTCTGGTTGATCTTGGATCCGGTGACGAGGGCGGCGACCTTCTGCTCCTCCTTCACCTTCCAGTCGATATAGGTCTCGATGTCGGGGTGATCGACGTCGACCACGACCATCTTGGCCGCGCGGCGCGTGGTGCCGCCGCTCTTGATCGCGCCCGCCGCGCGGTCGCCGATCTTGAGGAAGCTCATCAGGCCCGACGAGCGGCCGCCGCCGGACAGCTTTTCGCCTTCACCGCGCAGGCGCGAGAAGTTCGAGCCGGTGCCGGAGCCGTATTTGAACAGGCGCGCCTCGCGCACCCAGAGGTCCATGATGCCGCCCTCGTTGACGAGGTCGTCACCGACGCCCTGGATGAAGCAGGCGTGCGGCTGCGGATGCTCGTAGGCCGACTTCGACTTGGTCAGCTTGCCGGTGAAGGGGTCGACGTAATAGTGGCCCTGGCCGGGGCCGTCGATGCCATAGGCCCAGTGCAGGCCGGTGTTGAACCATTGCGGCGAGTTCGGCGCGACCATCTGCATGGCGAGCATGTAGCGGAGCTCGTCATAGAAGGCCTGGGCGTCGTCGTCGGAGGAGAAGTACTTGCCCTTCCAGCCCCAGTAGGTCCAGCAGCCGGCGAGGCGGTCGAACACCTGCTTGGCGCTGAGCTCGCTGACATAGCGCTCTTTCTCAGGCAGGAGGCTAAGCGCCTCGGTATCGGGCACGGAGCGCCATAGGAAGGAGGGGACGGATTCCTCCTCGACCTTCTTCAGGCGCGCGGCAACGCCGGCCTTGCGGAAATATTTCTGGGCCAGCACGTCGGAGGCGACCTGCGACCACTCGGTCGGCACTTCGACGTTATCAAGCTTGAACACGACCGAGCCGTCGGGATTGCGGATCTCCGACGTGGTCAGGCGGAATTCGATCCCGGCGTAAGGGGATTGTCCTGCAGTGGTGTGGCGCCGCTCAATTCTCATAGTTTGCCCCGTCCTTTTTTGACCGGATCCGCCTTCGTTCGGGCGTCCCGGGTAGTTGTTTTCACGCGACTCCTCCCGGCCGTTTCGGCTTTAAGGCTTCGCAAGCTCAGCCGGTGGATCCGGCCCAGTTTCTCCCGACGAAATCATCCGCCGGCATGTCCACCCGCACCCGCCCCCAAGGGGATGCGCGCGACATGCGTTCAACGCCACCACACTACGCTTGCTCCGGGCCTGTTTCGGCCCGTTCGAGCGCCCCTTGAGAGTCGACAAATCAAGGGCAGACAAGCCCTTCACCCGCTGCCCCCTTCGGCTGGCGGAGTGGTCATTTGCGAGGACCCTTTGGGGAGTGACCGGCGGGACGCAAACACACTCGCGCCGAACGGACCCAAAGCTAGGACTCTCCGTTGCGCACGTCAAGAACTAGTGCGAGTTCCTGAATCAAATACTAAATATGGTGGAAAGACGGGGATAACAGGGGTGGGAACCGCGCCTGTTGTGGAGGCAAGTATCAGTGAGTCCTGAGAGATTCCCAACCGAAAAAATTTGTGTTTGGGGATGCCTGAGGGGCTTCGTCCCGCTGTTCACAGGCTCGTTTATTTTTGCCCCCGGGGCATTGCGTCAGTAGGACTCACGTAGTGCTACGGAACGTACAGGCAGCCATGCTCGCTTGGGTGGTGGTGGAGGGGACCGATAGGCGACAAGGTGGGCCGTTTCTGCCGGGCTACCACATGCATGATTCGACACGACGGGGAATGCGGACGCGCATCGCCCCGGCCGGCCTGATGTTCCTTGCCATCACGTCGGTGGGCTGGGGCTTCAACTGGCCGGTGACCAAGTTTCTGCTCTCCGAACTGCCGCCGCTGACGCTTCGCGGCGTCACCGGTGTGCTCGGCGCGCTGCTGCTCGCAGCCCTTGCCGTGATCCGCCGCGACAGCCTGAGGATCGCGCCCGGAATATGGCCGCGGCTTCTGGTCGCGGCTCTCCTCAACGTCACCGGCTGGATGGTGCTGATGGGGCTGGCGCTGTTGTGGCTGCCGGCGAGCGAGGCGGCGCTGATCGCCTACACCATGCCGGTCTGGGCCTCGCTCTTTGCCTGGCCGGTGCTGGGGGAACGGCCGACGCTCCTGCGCACCATCGCGCTGGTGATGGCCTTTGCAGGTCTCGCCTCGATCATGGGCGGCAACGGCGTCTCCGCAAGCGCGGCGAAGTTGCCGGGCATCATCATGGCGCTCGGCGGCTCGATCGGTTTTGCGGTCGGCACGGTGGTCTCAAAGAAATACCCGATCCATCTGCCGCCTATCACGGCCGCCGCCTGGCAGATCGGTCTCGGCTGCCTGCCGGTCGCGATCGTGGGCGTTGTGCTGGAGACGACGCATCTATCGCGGGTGACGCCGGTCGGCTGGGGCTTGCTGGTCTATTCGGTCGTCGGCCAGTTCTGCATCGCCTATGTCAGCTGGTTCGCCGCCCTGTCGCGGCTGCCGGCCTCGGTTGCCGCGATCGGCACCATGGCCGTGCCCGTCATCGGCGTCGTGACCTCGGCGCTCGCGCTGCACGAGCCGCTGGGAGTGGGGCAGATCGCCGCGCTGGCCTTCACCCTCGCCGGCGTCGTGCTGGCGACGCGTTAGCTCACGTCCTCCTTCCCCAGTATGTAGGATGGGTAGAGCGAAGCGAAACCCATCAACTTTCTTCTCTCAAGTTCTTTCGCCGAATTGTGGACCGTCCTCGTCGCGGGAAACGCCTCCGGCCCAGTCTTCCGGGTAAATGCCGAGCTTGACGAAGCGATGGAACGACGACGGAGCCCAATCTGACACCCGACCGACCAACCCATGCTTCACGGGATTGATGTGAACATAGTCGATGTGTCTCGCCAGATCCGCCTCGTTCCGGATGGTGTGCTCCCAATAGCGGCGCTGCCACAGACCGCGCTCGCCCCTCCCGGCACGGCTTGCTGAAATCCGCTCGACCCGCGCGAGGTTGCGAGAGAAAGCTGACTTGATCAATCGCCATCGTGTCGCGAAATCCGCATCACCTTCGGGCATGCTCCAGACAGTATGAAGATGGTCAGGC
>NZ_JBANAZ010000109.1:0-21733 GCF_059803455.1 Bradyrhizobium sp. UFLA05-108
CTTCCGGGAGAGAACAAAAATGGATGCCGCAGAACTTCGCCAGATGCAGGCCCCGATCAAGGAACGCTACAAGACTGATCCGAAGGCGGCGCTGATCACGCTAAAGGCCAAGGGCTCGACCGACAACGGTGGCATCGCCTGCAAGGTCGAGACCGGTCGCGCGCTCGCCATCGCCGGCCTCCATCCGGCGACGGGCGGCTCCGGGCTGGAGCTTTGCTCGGGCGACATGCTGCTCGAGGCGCTGGTTGCCTGCGCCGGCGTCACGCTGAAATCGGTCGCGACCGCGATTGATGTGCCCTTGAAGACCGGCAACGTTTACGCCGAGGGTGATCTCGATTTCCGCGGCACGCTCGGCGTCGACAAGGAGACCCCGGTCGGCTTCGCCGAGATCCGCCTGCGCTTTGAGGTCGACACCGACGCACCCCAAGACAAGCTCGATCTGCTGCTGAAACTCACCGAGCGCTATTGCGTGGTCTACCAGACCATCAAGAACGGCCCGAAGGTTTCGGTGTCGATGCAGAGGATGTAGCTGCCCACCTCTCACGGAGGGAGAGGTCGCGCCGAAAGCGCGGGTGAGGGGCAGCGCTCTCTCGTGGGACCTGAAGCCCTCCCCCGATTTGCTACGCAAATCGACCTCTCCCTACGGCAGGGGTGAAAGCGCCCGCGGATAAATCGATCCAACAATAATCAACCCGCGCCAAATGCCTCCCGAACTCACCTTCATACTCTTCCTCCTCTTGCGCATGGCGATCGCTGCGGCGTTTGTCGTGACGGCGTCAATCATTACCGAGCGCTCCGGTCCGGTGATCGGCGCGCTGGTCGCGACGCTGCCGATCTCGGCCGGCCCTTCCTATGTCTTTCTCGCACTCGATCACGATGCCGCCTTCATCGCGCAGGGTGCGCTGGCGAGCCTTCCCGTCAACGCCGCGACGATCTTCCTCGGGCTCACCTATGTCGTGCTCGCGCAGCGGCACAGCTTTCTGGTGAGTGTCGGAAGCGCAGTTGCGGTCTGGATCGTGCTTGCGTCCATCATCCGCATGTTCGACTGGACCCTGACTGCGGGGCTTGCCGCCAACCTGTTCGCGTTCGGCATCTGCATTCCACTTCTCGCGCAATACCGCCATGTGAAGATGCCGCTGGTTACGCGCCGCTGGTACGACATCCCCTTCCGCGCCGCGCTGGTCGCAACGCTGGTTGCGATCGTGGTTTCGACCTCTGGCTGGGTCGGACCGCGCGTCAGCGGCGTCATCGCGCTCTATCCGATCGTTTTCACCAGCATGATGGTGATCCTGCATCCGCGCATCGGCGGCCCGCCGACCGCAGCGGTGATCGCGAACTCTGCCTGGGGCTTGCTCGGATTCGGCGCGGCGATCGCAGTGATGCACGTTGTGGTGGTGCGATTCGACTCGGCGATCGGCTTGAGCCTTGCGCTTGCAACCTGCGTGACCTGGAATCTTACGCTGTGGTGGAACGCGCGCAGGAAAGTGACGCATTAAAGAGCAAGCAGCAGCTTCGCTGCCTGTTTTCGATACGATCATTAATTTAATCTTTGGGCCTTGTACGTAATAGTACCCTTCTTGTCGTCCCTGCGTTGGGCGGAGACGACATCAAAGCGTGCTTGCGTTTTCATGTTCGCGTCAGCGGGCGCGCCGCAATTTAGCAGTCCAGTATGAGCGATCGGTCCGCCGAAAGCTCAAAGTGCCATTAAGGGCGCGCGCATGTGTTCGCGCCCAACGAGGACCTATGCCTTAATCTGGAGAAATTACGATGTTTGGTCGCAAGTCCATTGGAAATGCCCAGGCGCAGCTCGACGCCATCAGCCATTCGCAGGCCGTGATCGAGTTCAGGCCGGACGGGACGATCATCGCGGCCAACAAGAACTTCCTCGACGCGCTCGGTTACCGGCTGGACGAGATCCAGGGCAAGCACCATTCCATGTTCGTGCCGGCCGACCATCGCGATAGCGCCGCCTACAGGACGTTCTGGGAACGGCTCCGCCGCGGCGAGTTCCAGGCGGCCGAGTTCAAGCGGATCGCCAAGGGCGGCCGCGAGATCTGGATCGAAGCGTCCTACAATCCGGTGCTCGGCGATGACGGCAAGCCGGTCAAGATCGTCAAGATCGCGACCGACATCACCGCCAAGAAGATCCACAGCATGGCGGATGCGTCGAAGATCTCCGCCATCGGCCGCGCGCAGGCCGTCATCGAGTTCCGCCTCGATGGCAGCATCGTCACGGCCAACGAGAATTTCTGCAATGCGCTTGGCTATTCGCTCGGCGAGATCCAGGGCAAGCATCACAGCCTGTTCGTGCCGCAGGCCGAGCGCGACGGCGCGGCCTATCGCGAATTCTGGGCCGCACTCAACCGCGGAGAATACCGTTCGGGCGAGTTCAAGCGTATCGGCAAGGGCGGCCGCGAGGTCTGGATCCTCGCCTCCTACAATCCGCTGCTCGACGAGGCCGGCAGGCCATTTGGCGTCGTCAAGTTCGCAACCGACGTCACCGCCGAGAAGCTGAAGAACGTCGACATTGCCGGCCAGATCGCAGCGATCGACAAGGCACAGGCTGTGATCGAGTTCAACATGGACGGCACGATCATCACAGCCAACCGTAACTTCCTCGCCACGCTCGGCTACGCGCTCGCCGAGGTCAAGGGCAAGCACCACAGCATGTTTGTCGACCCGTCGGAGCGCGACGGCGCCGCCTATCGCGAGTTCTGGGCCGCGCTCAACCGCGGCCAGTACCAGGCGGCTGAATACAGGCGCATCGGCAAGGGCGGCAGGGAGGTCTACATCCAGGCCTCCTACAATCCGATCCTCGATCTCAACGGCAAGCCGTTCAAGGTGGTGAAATATGCGACCGATACCACCAAGCAGGTGCTGGTCCGCATGGGCAATGAACGCGTCCGCGGCATGATGGAATCGGTTGCCGCCGGATCCGAGGAGCTCAACGCCTCGGTGCGGGAGATTTCGGAAGCGATGACCAAATCGCGCGAGACCGCATTGGGCGCGGTGGAACAGGTCGCCTCCGCCGACGCGCAGGCCCAGCGTCTGACCGAAGCCGCGCAGGCGATGAGCGGCATCGTCGAGATGATCAACAGCATCACCGGGCAGATCAACCTGCTCGCGCTCAATGCCACCATCGAATCGGCGCGCGCGGGTGAAGCCGGCCGCGGCTTCGCAGTGGTCGCCTCCGAGGTGAAGAGCCTTGCCAACCAAGCCAAGCAGGCGACCGACAAGATCGGCCAGGAGATCGGCAGCCTCAACGGCATCTCCGGCGATGTCGTCAGCGCGCTCTCGTCGATCAAGCAGGCGATCAACAACGTCAGCGAATACGTGACTTCGACCGCAGCAGCCATCGAGGAGCAGAGCACGGTGACGAACGAGATGTCGACCAGCATGCAGCGCGCCGCCGCCGAAGCCGCCGCGATCGCGGCGAGGGCGTAGCCAAGCGCTCGGAAGTGTAGGGTAGGCAAAGCGACTTTTCCGCCGCAGCTCGAAGAGCGAAGGCGGAAGCGTGCCCACCGCTGATGTCGAGGTTGCGGAGAGATGGTGGGCACGGCGCTTCGCGCCTTTGCCCACCCTACGCACCTTCACTGCTTCGGCAGCTTGGCCTTCAGCGAATAGAGCGCATCCAGCGCCTCGCGCGGCGTCATCTCGTCGGGGTGCAGCGCCTTTAGCGCTTCTACGAGCAGCTCGGCCTCACTCGGCGGTGCTGCGTCCGCGGCGGCGCGTGAGGGCACCGCGAACAGCGGGAGATCATCGACCAGCGCACGCGCGGTCTGGCCGCGGTCTTGTGCTTCGAGTTTCGCCAGCACGGATTTGGCGCGCGTGATCACGGCCGGCGGCAGGCCGGCGAGCTTTGCGACCTGGATGCCGTAGGAGCGGTCGGCCGAGCCCGGCAGCACCTCATGCAGGAACACGACGTTGCCCTGCCACTCCTTGACCCGGACCGTGGCGTTGAACATCCGCGGCAGCTTTGCTGAAAGTGCAGTGAGCTCGTGGTAGTGCGTGGCGAACAGCGTGCGGCAGCGGTTGCTCTCGTGCAGATGCTCGATCGCGGCCCAGGCGATCGAGAGGCCGTCGAAGGTCGCGGTGCCGCGGCCGATTTCATCCAGGATCACGAGCGAGCGCTCGCCGGCCTGATTGAGGATCGCCGCGGTCTCGACCATTTCCACCATGAAGGTCGAGCGGCCGCGCGCGAGATCGTCGGCGGCGCCGACGCGCGAGAATAGCCGGTCGATGATGCCGATCCGCGCGCGCGAGGCCGGCACGAAGCTGCCGATCTGCGCCATCAAAGCAATCAGCGCGTTCTGGCGCAGGAAGGTCGACTTGCCGGCCATGTTGGGGCCGGTGAGCAGCCAGAGCTGGCCGGATTTCTGTGCTGGCGCCGGCGACAGGTCGCAGGCATTGGCAATGAACGGCTCGCCATTGCGCTTCAAGGCCTGCTCGACCACCGGATGGCGCCCGGCTTCGATGGCAAAGCCCAAGGAGCCGTCGACCTCGGGCCGCACATAGTTCTCGTCGACCGCGAGCTTTGCCAGCGAGGTCGCGACATCGAGCAGCGCGAAGCCATGCGCCGCGGCGCGCAGATCCTCGCTGATATCAAGCGCCTTGGCGCAGAGCCGCTCGAAGATTTCCAGCTCGAGCCCGAGCGCGCGGTCGCCGGCATTGGCGATCTTGGCCTCGATCTCCCCGAGCTCGGATGTGGTGAAGCGCACCTGTCCAGCCAGTGTCTGGCGGTGGATGAAGGTCGCGTTCAGCGGCGCTGACATCAGCTTGTCGCCATGCTGCGCGGTCACCTCGACGAAATAGCCGAGCACGTTGTTGTGCCGGATCTTCAGGCCCTTCACAGAGGTCGCGTCGGCGTAGCGCGCCTGCATCGAGGCGACTACCAGGCGCGAGGCGTCGCGCAGGTTTCTCGCCTCGTCGAGCGCGGGCTCATAACCTTCGCGGACGAAACCACCGTCGCGCTTGATCAGCGGCAATTGCTCGGCGAGCGCGGCCGCAAACTCCGCCGCGAGCTCGCGCGAGGGCCGCTGCAATGCTGCCATCACCGCGGCGATTTCCTGCGGCGGCTGGACGATTTCATTGAGCCGTGCCAGCGCCTGGTCGGCCGCCAAAATGCCGTCGCGGATCCCGGCGAGATCGCGCGGTCCGCCGCGGCCAACCGAGAGCCGCGCCAGCGCGCGCGACATGTCGGGCGCACCGCGCAAAATGCTGCGGATGTCCTCGCGCGCGGCGGAGTCCGCGACGAAGGCGCTGACCGCATCGAGCCGCCGCGCGATGCCTGCTGCGTCCGTCAGCGGTGCCGCGAGGCGCTGTGCGAGCAGGCGCGAGCCCGCCGATGTCACCGTGCAGTCGATCGCGTCGAGCAGCGAGCCGCGGCGTTCGCCGGCCAGCGTCCGCGTCAGCTCGAGATTGGCGCGAGTGGCCGGATCGATCGCCATGGTCGCGCCGGAGGCCTCGCGCGCGGGTGGTGACAGCGGTGGATGTTTTCCGACCTGGGTGCGGTCGACATAGGTGACGGCGGCGGCCGCGGCCGTGGCCTCGAGCCGCGTGAGCTGTGCGAGCCCGTCCATGGTCGCAACCGCAAAATAATCACATAGGCGTTTCTCGGCGGTGGCGCCGTCGAAGACGTCGCGGGTCAGCGGCGTCACCGCCGGCAACTCGCGCAAGACCGGTCCCAGTTCGTTGTCGCTGTAGAGCGCGTCGGTGACAACAGCCTCGTTCGGATTGATGCGCGCCAGCGTTGCGGCTAGCTCCCCGCCTGCGCATTCCGTCACCATGAACTCGGCGGTCGAAATATCGATCCAGGCGAGACCAAAGCGATCGCCGCCCGAGGAGGAGCGGGCGCGCGCGATCGCCAGCAGATAATTGTTGGCGCGCGCATCGAGCAGCGTGTCCTCGGTCAGCGTGCCCGGCGTGACCAGCCGCACCACACCGCGGCGTACGACGCTCTTGTTGCCGCGCGCCTTGGCGGCGGCGGGATCTTCGGTCTGCTCGCACACCGCGACCCGGTGGCCGGCGCTGATCAAGCGGTGCAGATAATCCTCGGAGCGCTCGACCGGCACGCCGCACATCGGAATATCGGCGCCCTGATGCTTGCCGCGCTTGGTCAGCACGATGCCGAGCGTCTTGGAGGCGATCTCGGCGTCCTCGAAGAACAATTCGTAGAAATCGCCCATCCTGTAGAACAGCAGCAGGCCCTGATGTGCCGCCTTGATCTCCAGATACTGTTCCATCATCGGCGTGACACGGGCAGCAGCTTCTGCTTGCGGCGCGGGCGCGGATTCAGGTTCTGGTGCGGGAATGGGCTGTTGCATCGTCATGGGCGGCGCAACCTACAAAATTTCGTCCCGTGGTCCTATCGCTTTGGCCGGGGGAGGCGGGTTTTCCACGCTGTCCGCAGCGCGGCATGCGTTGCCGGCGTCAGCCCCCTGCGAATCGCGCGCGAAACCGTCAATTGACCTGCCGCGGGCGCCCTCCTAAAACTCCGCCGTCATTGAAGAATTTTGGCCGGACCGCGGCACTCAGGGAGAACAACGATGCGTGATGTGTTTATCTGCGATGCCGTCCGGACCCCGATCGGCCGTTTCGGCGGCTCGCTCGCCAAGGTGCGCGCCGATGATCTCGCCGCCGCCCCGATCAAGGCGCTGATGGCCAAGCACCCCAAGCTCGACTGGTCGCAGGTGGACGAAGTGTTCTTCGGCTGCGCCAACCAGGCCGGCGAAGACAACCGCAACGTGGCGCGCATGGCGCTGCTGCTCGCAGGGCTCCCGGATTCGGTTCCCGGCCAGACGCTGAACCGCCTCTGCGCCTCCGGCCTCGACGCGGTCGGTGCGGCGGGCCGCGCCATCCGCTCCGGCGAGATCGAATTCGCAATTGCCGGTGGCGTCGAATCCATGACCCGCGCGCCCTTCGTGATGGGCAAGGCGCAGGAAGCCTTCTCGCGCTCGGCGGAGATCTTTGACACCACCATCGGCTGGCGCTTCATCAATCCGCTGCTCAAGGCGCAATACGGCGTCGACGCCATGCCGGAGACCGGCGAGAACGTCGCCGAGGAATTCCAGGTCTCGCGCGCCGATCAGGACGCTTTCGCCATCCGCTCGCAGCAGCGCGCGGGTGCGGCGATCGCCGCCGGCTATTTCGCCGAGGAGATCACGCCGATCACGATTCCCGGCGGCAAGGCCGGCCCCATCACCGTCGACAAGGACGAGCATCCGCGGCCCGAGACGACTCGCGAGGGTCTCGCCAAGCTGAAGCCGATCGTGCGCAATCCCGGTACGGTGACGGCCGGCAACGCCTCCGGCGTCAATGACGGCGCCGCAGCGATGATCCTCGCGTCCGAAGCGGCCGTGAAGAAGCATGGCCTCACGCCGCGCGCGCGCATCCTCGGCCTCGCTTCGGCCGGCGTGCCGCCGCGCATCATGGGCATTGGCCCCGTGCCGGCGACCCGCAAGCTGATGGAGCGTCTGGGCAAGAAGATCAGCGATTTCGACCTGATCGAGCTCAACGAAGCCTTCGCCTCTCAAGGCATCGCCTGCCTGCGCCAGCTTGGCGTCGCCGACGATGCCGACTTCGTCAATCCGCATGGCGGCGCGATCGCGCTCGGCCATCCCCTCGGCATGAGCGGCGCGCGCCTTGCGCTTACCGCCGTGCACGGCATGGAGAAGCGCGGCGGCAAGCTCGCGCTCGCCACCATGTGTGTCGGCGTCGGCCAGGGCGTCGCGGTCGCGATCGAGAAACTGAACTGACGAAAGGCGCAGCGTCTCGGCATCCCGGGGCGGGTGCCAAAGATTCGTCATGCCCGGGCTTGTCCCGGGCATCCACGCTCTTGGTGCCGGGAGAAGGTCGTGGATAGCCGGGAGAAGCCCGGCCATGACGCCAAGTGAGAGGGCCGTGCCATGATCATCGAGCGCGAACAGGACGTCACGGCCGCCGCTCTGGCGGTGATGGAGCGGACGTCCGATCCGCGGATGCGGCAGATCATGATCTCGCTAGTCAAGCATCTGCATGGCTTCGTCCGTGACGTTCGACTAACCGAGAAGGAGTTTCGCGACGCTACGGCGATCATCGCGGAACTCGGCAAGCTGACCACAGACACGCACAACGAAGTCGTGCTGATGGCCGGCTCGCTTGGCGTCTCGCCCCTGGTGTGCCTGCTCAACAATGGCGATCAGGGCAACACCGAAACCGACCAGTCGCTGCTCGGACCGTTCTGGCGCTTGAACTCGCCGCGGGTGGAGAATGGCGGATCGATCGTCCGCTCCGAGACGCCGGGTGCGCCGCTGTTCGTCAGCGGCCGCGTCGTCGACAGGAAAGGCCGCCCCGTCGCCGGCGCAGAAGTCGATGTCTGGCACGCCTCGCCGGTTGGCCTCTACGAGAACCAGGATCCGGAGCAGGCGGACATGAACCTGCGCGGCAAGTTCACGACCGACCAGGACGGACGCTTCTCGTTCCGCTCGATGATGATGGTCGGTTACCCCATTCCGACCAACGGCGTGGTCGGCCGCCTCCTGAAGGCGCAGGGTCGGCACCCCTACCGTCCCGCGCATCTGCACGCCCTAATCTTCAAGCCCGGATTCAAGGTGCTGATCTCGCAGGTCTACGACCCCACGGATCCGCACATCGACAGCGACGTGCAGTTCGGCGTGACTCAAGCGCTGATTGGCAAGTTCCAGCGCCATGATGCGTCGCATCCGACTGAGCGCGACGTCGCGACGCCCTGGTATTCACTCGACCACACCTACCGGCTCGAGGCCGGTGAGGCCGTGCTGCCGCGTCCGCCGATCAAATAGTGCGCCCATATGTCAGCTGCCGGCGTAGGAGGATCGCCAAACCGCTTCCCCCAATTAGTTATATCCTATAATGATTGGCGGAAGCGTTGACCGGCCGGACTAAAATGGCCGGGGAGGAGTTTGGCCATGACATTCATCTATCCCGTCGACAGCAACAAGGCGCATCCCTTGCCGCTGTCGCCCGACTACAAGAGTTCGATCAAGCGGGCGCCGCACAAGCCCCTGATCCCGATGCGCCACACGCTCGCGGAGCTGACCGGCCCGGTCTACGGCCACGAAACCGTCCGCGAGGGCGACAACGATCTCACCCGCATGCACAAGGGCGAGCCGCTCGGCGAGCGCATCATCGTGCACGGCCATGTGCTCGACGAGGATGGCCGCGGCGTACCCAATTCGCTGGTCGAGATCTGGCAGGCCAATGCCTGCGGCCGCTACGTGCATGTGCGTGACCAGCATCCTGCGCCGCTCGATCCGAACTTCACCGGCGCCGGCCGCACCCAGAGCGATGCGTCGGGCTACTACCGCTTCGTCACCATCAAGCCCGGCGCCTACCCCTGGGGCAATCATCACAATGCCTGGCGGCCCGCGCACATCCATCTCTCGGTGTTTGGCCATTCTTTCGTCACGCGCCTGGTGACGCAGATGTATTTCCCCGGCGATCCCCTGTTCCCGTTCGATCCGATCTTCAACTCGGTGCCGGACGAGAAGGCGCGCATGCGGATGGTCTCATCCTTCGATCTCGAGAACACCAAGCCCGAATGGGCGCTGTGCTATCGCTTTGACGTCGTGCTGCGCGGCAAGAACGCCACGCCAATGGAGAACACTTAAGTGCAGGATTCTGTGAAGCCCAACGGGATCACGCCATCGCAAACCGTCGGTCCGTTCTTCAAATACGGCCTGACGCCGACCGGCGACTATGAGTGGAACGACGCGTTCACCAACTCGACGCTTACGCCCGACGTCACCGGCGACCGCCTCCGCATCGAGGGCAAGGTGTTCGACGGCGACGGCGTCGCCGTGCCGGACTGCATGCTGGAGATCTGGCAGGCGGATGCGCAGGGACGGTTTGCCGACCCGCAGGACAAGCGCGCCCTGCCGAACGCCAGCTTCCGCGGCTTCGCTCGCTGCGGCACCGACAAGGACGGCAACTATTCCTTCGATACGATCAAGCCGGGCGTGGTGCCCGATCCTGACGGCAAGCCGCAGGCGCCGCATCTCCTGGTCGCGGTGTTCGCGCGCGGCATGCTCAGGCATCTCTACACCCGCATCTATTTCAGCGACGATGCTGACCTCGCCAACGATCCCGTGCTGGCGCTGGTGCCCGCCGATCGCCGCGCGACGCTGATTGCGAAGCGCGATGCGGCCAAGCCGGTCTATCGCCTCGACCTGCGGCTCCAGGGCGGCGAGGAGACGGTGTTCTTCGACGTGTGAGATCGGAGCGCCGCTTTTCCGACGGCGCGGCTGGCGCTTCCCCGTGTGATCGTGCAGGATGAGCGCGGCACACGGGGCGCGCTTCATGACAACTCCACAACTACCGGCGGTCGCTGACGCCGCGTATCTCACCGCCGCGCTGCGCAAGGCCGGCGCGCTGGACCGCGGCGCGGTGCGCGAGGTCAAGGTCCTGTCATCGCGCGACACGATCCTGTCGCATATCACGCGCCTTGGTCTGCGCTATGTCGGCGAGTCCAATGGCGCGCCGCAGTCCCTGATCCTGAAGACGGCCCACGCGTCGTTCGCCAAGTCGCTGCCGAATGCCGGCCGGCGCGAAGTGGCCTTTTACACGCAGCTTGCACCCAGGATGCCCTTGCGGCTCGTGCCGCGCTGCTTCGACGGACATTTCGACGAGGAGAGCCTTGCCTGGCATCTGACACTGGAAGATTTGACTGACAGCCACGAGATCGCGACGGCGTGGCCGTTGCCGCCATCACACGGACAGGCGATGGGCATCGTCACCACGCTCGCACGCATGCACGCAGCGTGGTGGGATCACCCAAGTCTCGGCGAGACGGTTGGCGTCTGGATGAGCGCCGCCGAGACGACAAATCTGCTGGAGACGTTCACCGGTCATTACGACCGCTTTGCCGACATGCTCGGCGATCGCCTCGGTGAGGAGCGGCGCGATCTCTTCCATCGCTTGCTCGCGCAATGGGACCGGCTGTTCCAGCGCTACCATTCGCGCCGCCACGTGACCATCATCCACGGCGATGCCCACACCTGGAATTTCCTGCTGCCGCGCGCCGCCGTCGCCGATACCGTGCGCATCTTCGACTTCGACCAATGGCGCATCAACGTGCCGACCGGCGACCTCGCCTACATGATGGCGTTGCAATGGTATCCCGAGACCCGGCGGGCGCTCGAACGGCCGCTGCTGGACAGCTACTACGGCACGTTGATCGCGCACGGCGTAACCGGCTACAGCCGCGAGGCGCTTGATCGCGACTATCGCCAGTCGGTGCTCTGGCACATCACCAACCCGGTCTGGCAATGGAGCGTCAACATCCCGCCGGTGATCTGGTGGAACAACCTCCAGCGGGTGCTGCTCGCCGTCGACGAGCTCGGCTGCGAGGAGTTTTTGGAGTGATTTGCTCGTGTCCCGGGCGCGGTGCAGCGCGTAGCGATGCGCCGCAGAACCGTGACCTATGTTGCCACTCGGCCTGGGCCCCGGCTCAGCAGCGCATCACTGCGTGCTGCGCTGCGTCCGGGGCACGAGCGGCCCCTACTCCATCACCGCATGCTCCGGCCCGGCCGCCTGCTTGCGCAGTGCGGCCTTGGTTGAGCCGATCATCAGGGCCAGCGGGATGGTGCAGAGGATGAAGATCATCACGAGCTGGTAGTCGTGCGCGAAGGCGATGATCTGCGCCTGGATGGCGACGATCTTGTCGGCCATGGCGCGGCCGGCGTCGGTGGAAAGGTTGATCATGCCGGCGACATCAGGCATCTGAAGCGCGTGGTTGAACGGGTTGATGTGCTCGGAGAGGATCGCATAGGTCTTGCGCGAGCCCTGGGTCAGCTCGGCGATGACGATGGAGATGCCGACCGAGCTTGCGACGTTGCGGAGCAGCGTCAGCATCGAGGTGCCGTCGGTGCGCAGGTCATTGGGCAGCGTCAGGAACGACACGGTGGAGAGCGGCACGAACACGAGGCCGAAGCCAAAACCCTGAAAGATGCTGACCGTGATGATCTCGAGCGCCTGGGTCTGGTCGGTCCATCCGGTCATCTGGAACAGCGAGCCGGCGGTCAGCGTGAGCCCGGCAATGATCAGCGTGCGCGCCTCGAAATAGCGCATCATGCGCCCGACCGCCATCATGGCGAGGAAGGTGCCGAAGCCGCGCGTTGCGAGCAGTTCGCCCGCGGTGATGATGGGATAGCCGATGACGTTTTGTAAGTAAGGCGAGGCCAGCGCCATGGTCGAGTACAGCACGAGCCCCATCACCGTCATGAAGATGCAGCCGGTGAGGAAGTTGCGGTCTTTGAACAGCGCGAAGCGGATGAACGGCCGCGAGGTCGTGAAGGAGTGGGCGAAGAAATAATAGAAAGCGACGGCCGAGACGACGAACTCGGTCACGATCTCGGCCGACTCGAACCAGTCGAGCTGCTCGCCGCGGTCGAGCGCGAGCTGGAGCGCGCCGATGGCGACGGCCAGCGCCGTGAAGCCGAACCAGTCGAATTTGAGGCTGAGATCCTTCTTGGTCTCGTCCATGAAGACCATCAGGCCGAGCACGGTGATAGCGCCGAACGGCAAATTGACGAAGAAGACCCAATGCCAGGAATAGGTCTCGGTCAGCCAGGCCCCGAGCGAGGGACCCATGATCGGGCCCATCATCACGCCCATGCCCCAGATCGACATCGCTTTGGCGCGTTCCTGGAGCGTGTAGGAATCCAGCATCACCGCCTGCGACAGCGGCACCAGCGCGGCGCCGAATACGCCCTGAAGCAGGCGGAACAGCACCATCTGGTTGATGTCCTGCGCGAGCCCGCACAGCACGGAGGCGAGCGTGAAGCCGGCCGAGCAGATGATGAAGATGCGCTTGCGGCCGTAGCGGTTGGCGATCCAGCCGACTGGGGCGGTCATGATCGCGGCGGCGACGATATAGGAGGTCAGGACCCAGTTGATCTGGTCCTGTGAGGCCGACAGCGTGCCCTGCATGTAGGGCAAGGCGACGTTGGCGATCGTCGTGTCCAGCGCCTGCATGATGGTCGCGGTCATGGCGCAGATCGTCACCATGTTCCGGCGCAGGCCGGGGACCATCGCTGTACTGGCGGAACCGGACATCGACGTCAGTCTTCCTTGTCCTGGTTGGCGTTCGCCGACAGGCCGAACAGGCCGGCGAGCGAGCGCTGATGGCCGGTGTCGATGGTGGCATAGACACTCATGCCGGCCTTCAGCTTCTTCACGAACTTGTCGCTGTCGTCGAAATAGATCCGCACCGGTACGCGCTGCACGACCTTGACGAAATTGCCGGTAGCGTTCTGCGGCGGCAGGATCGCGAACTGCGCGCCGGTGCCCGGCGACAGCGAGCCGATCTTGCCCTTGAACACATGGTTGGGGAACGCATCGACCTCGAGCGTGACTGATTGCCCGACTGCGACATGGGTGAGGTCGCTCTCCTTCGGATTGGCATCGACCCAGGGATGCGCGATGTCGACGATGGAGAACACCGGCGTGCCGGCGGCGACGAAGCGGCCGAGCTGGATCTGGTCGACTTGCGTCGCCACGCCGCTCATCGGCGCGCGCAGCACGGCATGGTCGAGATTGCGCTGGGCGTCATCCAGCTTGGCCTTGGCCTGCACATAGGGCGGGAACTCTTCCAGCGGCAGGTCGGGATTGCCGAGCAGCTGCGTCTTCGCATTGGAGAGCTGCTGCTTGACGAACTGCGCCTGCGCGCCGGCCGTGACCAATGCGTTCGAGGCGTTGTCGAGGTCGAGCTGGGAGCCATAATTGTTCTTCACCAGCGCCTGCTTGCGCTCGACGTCGCGCTGCTTCAGATCCATGCCCTGCTGGGCGAGATCGAGCATCTGGCCGTAGATTTTGACGTTGGCGACGAGGTTGTCGTAGGTGGTCCTGGCTTGCGCGAGCTGCGCTTTGGCCTCCTGCACCGCAAGACGGAACGGGACCGGATCGATCTCGAACAGCTCATCGCCCTGCTTGACGAGCTGGCCTTCCTTCACGACGACCTTGTCAATCTTGCCGGAGATGTCGGGCGTCACCAAAACCTTCTGTGCGCCGACATAGGCATCATCGGTGCCGACGTAGCGGCCGCCATGCAGATAGAAGGTGATGCCGCCGATCGCGGCCGCCGTGGGCAG
This sequence comes from Bradyrhizobium sp. UFLA05-108, assembly GCF_059803455.1. Classification (NCBI taxonomy): domain Bacteria; kingdom Pseudomonadati; phylum Pseudomonadota; class Alphaproteobacteria; order Hyphomicrobiales; family Nitrobacteraceae; genus Bradyrhizobium; species Bradyrhizobium sp. UFLA05-108. The sequence goes on from NZ_JBANAZ010000109.1 coordinate 14,106, forward strand.
CACCACCATCAGGAGGAAGCGACGATAGCGGCGCAGGCCGGCCAGCAGCCGGCGACGCGGCTCGGCCGCGACCTTCTTGGTTGGCTTGCCGCTCTGGCCGCCCTTCTGCTCGGGGACGAATTTCAGGACCTGATCAGCCATAGCGCTGCTCCCTGCGCGCTTGTTCCGCTCCGCTGGTCTGGATGGCGTTGCGCACGTTTTCCTTGATTGTTTCGAGTTGGGTGAGGAGACGGTGGGCGTCCGCCGGGTTGATGCCGTCGAGCGCATTGGCCGTGAGTTCGGACTTCAGGCCGCTCATCCTGCCGAGCAGCGAGCGGCCGGCCTTCTTCAGATAGAGGCGGTTGACGCGGCGGTCGGAAGCGTCGCTGCGACGCTCGATCCAGTCATTGTCGCAGAGCTTGTCGATCAGCCGCGTCAGGGTGATCGGCTGCATCTCCAGCAGCTCGGCAAGCTCGGACTGCTTCATGCCCTCGCTGCGCTCGACCTTGGCCAGCACCGCCCATTGCGCGCGGGTGATGCCGTAGCGGGATGCCTCCTTGTCGGCATAGACCCGCAACAGGCGATACAGTTCGCCGAGCGTGAACAGGAAGTTCTGATCAACCGACGTGCGGCTCATAAGCTTGGTCTCCAATAAGCTTGGCATATAATAAGCAAGCTTATGATTATTTCATGGCAACGTAACGCGGCGCTGCTCCGCCGGAAAAGCATGGCTGGCAGCCATTCGAGACCGCGCTCTTTGGGTTCCCGTTCCGGAAATGCTAAAGGTCTGCGCCATGAGCCTTGCAAAGCCGGCCTTTCCCGCGCCTGACCACGATCACGGCCGCTGCACCGCGGATGCCTTGACGCATGCGGAAGCCGTTTGCGAGCAGCGCGCGCAGAAATTCACGCCGATCCGCCGCGAGGTGCTCAAGGCGCTGCTCTCCAGCCATCGACCGCTCGGCGCCTATGAGGTGATCGACGAGCTGGCCAAATCGATGCCGCGGCCGGCGCCGATCACGGTCTATCGTGCGCTCGAGTTCCTGATGGCCAATAGCCTTGTGCACCGGATCGAGAGTCGCAATGCCTATCTCGCCTGCGCTCACGACCATGACGCGACCTCGGCGGTCGCGTTCCTGATCTGCGAGCGCTGTGGCCTCGTCGGCGAGATTCCGGCGGCATCCGTCGCACAGGGTCTCAACCAGGCTGCCCGCGCCTCCGGTTTTGCCCCCAAACTGTCTGTGGTCGAGATCACGGGCACCTGCACCCATTGTCAGAAAGCTTCTTGATAACAACGGCGCCAAGCCGGTCCCGGGAAGACATGTCGATAGAACCAACAAGCACGTCCGCCGGCCGCCCCTTGAGCGGCGGCGCCATCGCCCTGATGCTCATGCTGTGCCTGACCTGGGGGTTCAACCAGATCGCGGTGAAGCTGGTCATCCCGGATATCCCGCCAGTGCTCCAGGCGACCATCCGCTCGATGGGCGCGCTACCGGTGGTGTTCATCATCGGCACCTTGCGCGGCGCAAAATTCTTCGAGCGCGACGGCACGCTGGCCGCAGGCCTCATCGCCGGGTTGATGTTCGGCGCCGAGTTCGTGCTGATCTATGAAGGCCTGCGCTTCACCCCGGCTTCCCGCGCCGTGGTTTTCCTCTACACCGCGCCGTTCTTCGTTGCGCTCGGCTCCTACCAGGTGCTGGGCGAGCGGCTCAGTGGTACGCAGTGGCTCGGGCTCGCCGTCAGCTTTGCCGGAGTGGCGCTTGCGATCGGCGTGCCGCAGCCCAACGTGGATTCACAGGTCCTGCTCGGCGACCTCATGATCGTCGGCGGCGCCGCGCTATGGGCCGGAACAACCCTGGTCGCCAAGTCGACACGGCTGCGCTTCGCCCCGCCGGAGAAGGCTATCGGTTACCAGGTCGCGGTGTCGATCCCGATTCTGGGCCTGGCCGCGTATCTCCTGGGCGAGACCATTCCCCATGCCCCGGGCCCGCTCTCGATCACGCTGATGGTGTTCCAGGCGGTCTGGGTGGTCGGAACCACGTTCACGCTTTGGTTCGCGCTGGTGAAGACCTATTCGGCCAGCAAATTGTCGGCTTTTACCTTCATCACCCCTTTGTTTGGCGTCGTCGCTAGCTATTTCATCCTGCATGACACCCTCAGCCTCACGTTCGGGGCAGCTGCTATCCTTGTAATTGCTGGGCTTTTTCTAGTTAACCGTCCCAGCCGAGACGCTGTGGCCCCGCGCGATGCATTGCTGAATGTCACCAAAACCTGATATTTGGACCCCATGAACAAGCCCGAAAACACCATCGATTCCGACATCGCGGGGCCCGCGCCGCGCCACAACACCACTCAGGTCAAGGTCGGCGACGTCGCCGTCGGCGGCGGCGCGCCGATCGTCGTGCAGTCGATGACCAACACCGACACGGCCGATATCGACGGCACCATCGCCCAGGTCGCAGCGCTGTCGCGCGCCGGTTCCGAGATGGTCCGCATCACCGTGGACCGCGAGGAGGCCGCCGCCGCCGTTCCGCACATCCGCGACGGCCTGCGCAAGCGCGGCATCACGACGCCCCTGATCGGCGACTTCCACTATATCGGCCACAAGCTGCTCGCCGACTATCCGGCCTGCGCGGAAGCGCTCGACAAGTACCGCATCAATCCCGGCAATGTCGGCTTCAAGGACAAGCGCGACACCCAGTTCGCCGACATCATCGAGATCGCCAACAAGCACGACAAGCCGGTGCGCATCGGCGCCAATTGGGGCTCGCTCGACCAGGAGCTCCTGTCCAAGCTGATGGACGAGAACGCGGCCTCGGCCAATCCGCGCGATGCCCGCGCCGTGATGCGCGAAGCCATGGTGCAGTCCGCGCTGCTCTCGGCGGCGCGCGCCGAAGAGCTCGGCATGCCCAAGAACCGCATCATCCTGTCGGCCAAGGTGTCGGCGGTGCAGGATCTGATCGCGGTCTATGAGGTCCTGGCGAGCCGTTCCGACTATGCCATCCATCTCGGCCTCACCGAGGCCGGCATGGGCACCAAGGGCATCGTCGCCTCGTCCGCTGCGCTCGGCATCCTGCTGCAGCAGGGCATCGGCGACACCATCCGCATCTCCCTGACGCCGGAGCCGGGCGGCGACCGCACCCGTGAGGTGCAGGTTGCACAGGAGCTCTTACAGACCATGGGCTTTCGCACCTTCGTGCCGCTGGTTGCGGCGTGCCCGGGTTGCGGCCGCACCACCTCGACCACGTTCCAGGAGCTGGCGCGCTCGATCCAGGATTTCATCCGCGACGAGATGCCGACCTGGAAGACCAAGTACCCCGGTGTCGAAGAGCTCAACGTCGCGGTCATGGGCTGCATCGTCAACGGCCCCGGCGAATCCAAGCATGCCAATATCGGCATCTCCTTGCCCGGCACCGGCGAAGCGCCGGCCGCCCCCGTCTTCGTCGACGGCAAGAAGTTCCGCACATTGCGCGGCCCCGGCATCGCCGCCGACTTCAAGGCGCTTGTGATCGACTACATCGACCAGCGTTACGGACAGGGCGCCAAGGTGCCGGAGACTGCGGCGGAGTAATCTTGCTCCGCTGTTTGTGGCGCGTATCTAGCCCGGATGGAGCGCAGCGAAATCCGGGGCCTCTCGCAAGCTGACACACTGCTCCCGGATTGCGCTTCGCTCCATCCGGGCTACGATGCCCTCAATCAACAATGATTGGGAGCAACACCCATGAGTTCGCTTACTGGCAAGCAGGGTCCGCGCTATCGCCACATGGCCGATGAAGGCGCGCCTTATGAGACCATCGCCGTCGAAAAACTCACGCCGATCATCGGCGCGGAAATATCAGGCGTCGACATCGGCAAGCTCATGTCCGACGATGCGCGCTCCAACCGGCAGATGGACGAGATCCATCGTGCATTGGCCGAAAACCTCGTCATCTTCTTCCGCGACCAACACATTACCCCAAAGCAGCATCTCGCCTTCGGCCGCAAGTTCGGCGAGCTGCATTTTCATCCCGCCGCGCCGCATGAGGACGAAGACCCGGCACTGATGAAGATCTATGCCGACAAGAACTCGCCGCGCGCCAATGGCGAGGGTTGGCATTCCGACGTGTCCTGCGATCTCGAGCCGCCGATGGGCTCGATCCTCTACATCAAGCAATGTCCGCCGCGCGGCGGCGACACGCTGTTCGCCAACATGTATGCAGCCTATGAGGCGCTGTCGGACCGCATGAAGGCCTATCTCGACGGCCTCACTGCGCTGCATGACGGCGAGCCGATCTATCGCGGGCTCTATGCGAACTACGGCGTTGCCGACAAGCAAACCTATCCGCATGCCGAGCACCCGGTTGTGCGCACGCATCCGGTGACGGGCAAGAAGGCCCTCTACGTCAACCGCGGCTTCACCCGCTCCATCAACGGCATTCCCCGCGACGAGAGCGACGCGATGCTCGCCTATCTCTACCAGCACGCCGAGAACCCGCTGTTCCAGTGCCGATTCCGCTGGACCGAGAACGCCATCGCCTTCTGGGACAACCGCTGCACCCAGCATCGCGCGATGTGGGACTACTGGCCCCACACGCGGTCGGGAACGCGCGTGACGGTGAGGGGCGAGCGGCCGGTGTAGCGCTTGCCGTTCGTGAGGGCCATCATTGCAGCGGTCGTTGCGTTGCTTCTTCCGCTGTTGCGCGCGCCGGTCGATATGAGCCATGCCGCGTCGGCGCGGAAGATCGTACGGGCGAAGCCTACGCCCAATCCCAAGCCAGCGCCCGAAAAATGCGAGCCGGCCAAATTCCGCATCGTCGTGGACGTCGGTCACACCGCCGAATCGCTCGGCGCGGACAGCGCGCGCAACGACCCCGAGTTCGCGTTCAACTTACGGCTTGCCAGGCTCATCGCGGAGAGACTGAAGTCGGAAGGTTTTGCCACGACGCGTCTGCTCGTGACGGACGGCAGGGCGAGGCCGAGCCTCTTCAAGCGCGTCAACGTCGCCAACGACTGGCGCGCCGATCTCTTCCTGTCGATTCACCATGACGCCGTGCCGGACAAATTTCTGGAGGAATGGGAGTTCGAAGGCGCAAGAAGCCATTTCAGTGACCGCTTTTCCGGCCATTCGCTGTTCGTCTCGCGGCAGAACCCGCGATACGCTGCGAGCCTGGCGTTCGCCCGCCTTCTCGGCAGGGAGTTGAAGGCCCAGGACCTGACGTACGCGCACCAGTACACCCTGCCGCTGATGGGGCGCTATCGCCACGAGTTGCTGGACAAGGATGTCGGCGTCTATCGCTTTGATCAGCTCGTCGTGCTCTCACGCACGAGAAGCGCCGCGGTGCTGCTGGAGGCCGGTTCCATCATCAATCGCGACGAGGAAATGGCGATGAACTCGCCGGAGCGGCAGCAGACGATTGCAGCGGCTGTGGTGGCGGCGACGAAGCAATTTTGCGAGCGGCGGTAGATTGCTCGCAATGACGAGATGGTGGGAACTGCTTGCCACACTCTCAGCCGTCATCGCCCGACTTGATCGGGCGATCCAGTACTCCGAGAGGTCCGTTATGAATCGATGAGCTGCGGCGCACTGGATTCCCCGCTTTCGCGGGGAATGACAGCGTTGACGCTGAAGCGCGTCCCGCCACAGCTAATCCCTCAGATATGGGTGGCGGCCTTGTCCGGGACGACAACGGAGATTGTCGCTACAGCGGCACCCGCTGAAACTCCCGGTTCGCGAGACTCGCTTCCTCGAGATCGAGATCGCGCTCGATCCGCCGCCTTGCTTCGTCGGTGATTTTGCCCTCGCGCAAGAGCTCGTGGATGAACCTGCGCTCTGCGGTGATCAGCTTACGCGTCAGCGTGGTGCCGGCGGCCGAGACGTCATCGCGGCTCGGGTCTAGCGACTCGGGAAGCTGGCTGGCGCGGATTTCGTGCCGGGCGCGCAGCAGGTGCACCACCTCGTCGGACAGCTCCTTCTCTTCGGCGAGCGTATCGAGCGACCTCAGGGCTGCATCGAGCGCCTGGCGCCGTGCGGCGATCTCGGCCTCATGCTCGGCGACGTGTTCGGAGCGGCCGGCTTCGGCCACGCCGAGCCATCGCACCACCTTGGGCAGGCCGAGGCCGACGCCGACCAGCGTGACGAAGATGACGCCGAAGGCGACGAACAGGATCAGGTCGCGATAGGGAAAGGCCTCGCCGCCCGGCAGCACGAAGGGCAGCGCCAGCGCGGCGGCGAGCGACACCGCACCGCGCACGCCGGTGAAGGCCAGCGTGAACACCCATTGCCAGGGCGGCGAGGGATCGCGCCGGCGCAGGCTCGGGCTCAATATCCGTGGCAGGTAGGTCGCGGGATAGAGCCAGGCAAAGCGCGCGATGACCACGATGGCCACGACCACGCCGGTCGCGATCAGGATCTCGTCGAGCGGAAACGCCTTCGACTGCTCGTAGAGTGCGCGCATCTGGAAGCCGGTGAGCAGGAACAGGATGCCCTCGATCAGGTAGATCACGAGATCCCAGAAGAAGATGCCCTGCAGGCGCGTCGCCGAGGAAATCCACAACGGTCCGTTCCAGCTCACATAGAGCCCGCAGGCGACGGTGGCGATCACGCCGCTTCCGCCGACATGCTCGGGCAGCCAGTAGGCGAGGTAGGGCGTGATCAGCGACAGCGTGATCTCGACCTGCGGGTCGCGGGCCCATTTGCGGGCGCGCAGGGAGAGCCAGCCGACCCCGATGCCGTAGGCGACCTCGCCGGCAATGATGAGGACAAACTCGCCGGTCGCAAGCGGCAACGAGAAGCTACCGGTCATGATCGCGGCGAGCGCGAAGCGATAGAGGATCAGCGCGGTGGCATCGTTGGCAAGCCCTTCGCCTTCGAGCACGACCAGGATGCGGCGCGGCATGTGCAGCTTGCGCGCGATCGCGAGCGGCGCCACCACGTCGGGCGGCGCGACGATGGCACCTAACAGAAAGCCGGTGGTCCAGGGCATGCCGATCAGGAAATGCGCGGCGGTTGCCACCATCGCCGCGGTGAAGATCACGCAGCCGACCGCGAGCAGCACGATCGGGCGCAAGTTCATTTTGAACTCGCGCCAGCTCATCGCGACGCTCGCCGAATAGATCAGCGGCGGCAACACCAGCAGCAGTACGAGTTCCGGCGGCAGCTCGACCCGCGGCATGCCCGGCACGAAAGCCAGACCCACACCGGCCAGCATCAACAGGATGGCGGGTGCGATGTTGAGGCGCCGCGCCACCAGCGCGGTGCCTGCGAGCACGCCGAGCAGGATGAGAAAGATCTGAAACCGCGCTTCCACCATTCTTTCACTTGGCCTGGAAGCACGCGCGAGGTCAATGCAGCCGGATCATCCCAGACGTTCAGTGACCATTCGCCCGATGGCGGCGAACACCGTATCGATCTGCGCGGCGTTCGGCGTGCCGCCCTGGGTGTACGCCGCAATCACGACGGGGGTATCGGGCTTCGGCCAGGCCACCACGATGTCGCCGGAAGCGTCCTTGCCGTTGTTGCCGGTCTTGTCGCCAATCCTCCAGGTTCCCGGCAAGCCGGCGCGCAGCCGTTTTGCACCGGTCTTGCAGTTCACCATCCAGTCGGTGAGCTCTGCGCGCGAGGCTGCGGACAGGGCTTCGCCCAGCACGAGACGGCGGAAATTGCCGGCCATGGC